>JBDTAC010000054.1 GCA_039924845.1 Bacteroidia bacterium | reverse complement strand
GTAGAGAAACCGTTTTGCAATTAAATGCCAACGGAAAAGTAATTTTAGACGCCGCGATGGATGCTGGAATTGATGCTCCATTTTCTTGCAAAGGCGCGGTTTGCTGTACTTGCAAAGCCAAAGTGATGAAAGGAAAAGTAACGATGGATATGAATTACGCACTCAGCGATGAAGAAGTAGAAGATGGATATATTTTAACGTGTCAATCGCATCCTGCAAGTCCGGAAGTAATTGTTTCTTACGATGAGCCATAAATTTTCACAAAGTAATTTCTGCTTTGTTACTCGTCTGACTTTTCGTTTTTACCAACTTTATAGATAATTTATTGGATTGGTATTTATTTTTGATAAATGAAGAACTGATTTAGGAAATTTTTCGATAAGAATATCATAAAATAATTCTTTCGTGAATTGTTCGCTTTCGTAATGCCCGATATCAGCGATAATCAGCTTGTTTTCGGCATCAAAAAACTGGTGATATTTAAAGTCGGCAGTTATAAAAATATCCGCTCTCGCAGAAATTGCATCATCCAACAAAAAACTTCCAGAACCGCCACAAATTGCGACTTTTTTAATAAAAATATTTTCCGAAAAAGAAGTATGTCGAATACAATCCGTTTGCATCGTTTGCTTTAGTTTTTTGAGAAAAAGATTCGCTTTTTCTTTTTTCGAGATTTCGCCTATCATTCCCGAACCTACATTCGAAAAATTATTTTTCGGAACTAAAATTTCCGTGTTCTTTAATCCAATTTTATTTGCTATTTTTTTGTTCACGCCATTCGACACATTGTCTAAATTAGTGTGCGCTGCGTAAATCGCAATGTCGTTTTTAATGGCTTTTAAAACGGTACGTTCCACATAATTTTTGCCCGTAATTTGTTTCAGTCCATCAAAAATAATGGGATGATGCGCCACAATTAAATTGCATTTTCTCTGAATTGCTTCGTCCACAATTTCTTCCGTACAATCAATGCAAATTAAAATGCCTTTGATGTCTGTATTTTTATTTCCGATAAGCAAACCCGAATTGTCGTACGATTCCTGAAAAGCCAAAGGCGCAACAGTTTCGATACAATCTGTAATTTCTTTTAATTTCATTTTTAGAAAAATCGTTTTGAAAAATTATTTTTTTGAAGGCACTAATTTACATCAAATATTCTTTTTCCTTTTTTTTCAAACGAACTAATGCTAATCTTTATTAAAATTCTATTTTTATTATATTTGATGAGAAATGTTTTAACTTAACAGTCTAATGATAAAAAAGAAAGAGATATTATTATGCTTGTTAATGGCAGTTTGCTTTAGTCTTTATTCAGTAAATGGATTTTCACAAGTAGAACGAAAGGGAAAATTAATCTCAAAAATTTCCTATAATTATGGAGGATCAACTGGGGATAGTGTTGTCTCTTTTTATTTAGAAATAGATTACCAGAATAAATCTATGTTATTATACAAAACATACGATAGTACCATGCAGCTTAAATCAAAAGGTTATTTGAATCGGTTAAAATATAATTTATACGATCTCGATGACAATGACTTCCATTATTGTAATTGTGTATGTGGTCTTTCTATTTTATCGGAAGATTATAAATTCTTTGATCCGAAATGCTTATTTAAGGATACTTCCGACCTCTTGGGATACGATTTTTATAATTTATTACATGATAGTATTAATATAGTATATAAAACAGATGGAAGTATAGACTCTGCAAAAACTCATTATTTTAAAATATATCAGCAAAAAAATGGTTTGTATTTTTCAATGATAGTTGGAACATATTTCATTTACAATCCTTCATTAAGTCATGTGGTAGAAAAGGTAACTAATACGCATTTATTTGGAGATGTATTTTGTATTGATACAAAAAAGTACAACAAACAAAATAAAATGATTGAAGAAGAAACAAAAATATATTCAAATCAACATGGCACATTATCAGACGTTAAGACTGAATTTATAAAAGGCAAAATTATATCATCAAAAATTAATTTTTCAGATAAAATTGAATATGATTATGATTCGCATGGTTTACTTAAAGCAGTAGAAGATACTTCTAAATACTGGTAAATAGTTTTCCTTTCAACAAAAAGAAATTAAGACAACAGTTTGAAAAAAAAATTTTGCGAAACGACAAAAGGAACGATGATGAAGTTTGTTCCTTCGCGCAGATTCTGAATCAAGTTCAGAATGACGGGCATTTTACAAACAACTCGTTCTTCCACCATCAACTGGAAGATTAATTCCGTTGATATATGCAGCCGCCGGAGAAGCCAAAAAGGCAACAGCATTGGCAATTTCGGCAGCTTCAGCAAAACGTCCAGCAGGAATTTCAGCCAACATTTCTGCTTCTACTTTTTCGATGGATTCACCTGTTTTTTTCGATTTATTTTCCAAAATAGAAGTCAGGCGAATTGTTTTGGTAGCGCCTGGAAGCACATTGTTTACTGTAATTCCGAAAGGAGCCAATTCCACCGAAAGTGTTTTCGACCAATTGGCGACAGCTCCGCGAATAGTATTGGAAACACCCAAACCTTTAATAGGTTGCTTTACCGAAGTAGAAATAATATTGATGATTCTACCGTAATTCACTTTTTTCATTCCTTCCGCAACTGCTTGCACCAACAATTGATTGCAAATTAAATGGTTGGAAAATGCCTGAATAAATTCTTCTAGTTTCGCATTTATAGCAGCTCCCCCAGCAGGTCCGGCAGTATTATTTACTAAAATATGTACAATATTTTTAGCTGCAAAAGCTGCAATTTTATCTTTCAAATCATTCGGATTTGTAAAGTCAATACACAAAAATTGGTGTTTCTGATTAGCGCTTGTATCGAGTTCTGCCAAAACAGATTTCAATGTCGTTTCGTTCCGCGCAACAAGCGTAACGTTAGCTCCTAATTTCGCTAATTGAATAGCAGCAGCTTTCCCGATTCCTTGCGTACTGCCGCAAACAAGCGCATTTTTATTTGTTAAATCTAAATTCATTTTAAAATATAATTTCTATTTATGTTCAATACAATTTTCTATCACACTTAGTAATTCATCTGCTTTTTGCGATCCGATGCGATAACGCAATCCGTCTTTATCTGTCAATTCAACGGCTTCATAACCTCCAGTATAAAAACGAATTTTTCCTTTCGAATGTAAATTGTACGCCGGAAGTTTTAAATTGTATTTCCCGTAAAATATTTTTTTCACGGAAACGATGCTCGAAAAATCAATTTTCACTTTGCGTGAAGTCCACAAACCATCCAATACAATGCTGGTTTCCGTTACTTTTGTATGGATGTGCAACACAAAAATAAGTGCTACGGAAATAACCAAAATAACCATTCCCATTAAAAAAAATAAAGTACCAGAAGCTGCAATATTTTCTGCAGGATATGCGCCAATCACAATTCCTGAAACATCTACAGGCTTAGGATTTTCCGACCAATAATACGCCACAAAACAAAATATAGCAAGTGCCAATCTCGGAACCAAGGAAGACTTATTGATGCCCAAATATTGCTTTTCCTGAAATAAAATTTTCTCACTCATGTTTTCAAAAATACGATATTACATACAATTCACAATATAATTTTTTTTAGTAGTTGCGGTAATTTTATATCGCTCGTCAATCCGTTGTCCCACCAGCCAAACAATGTCTCCGTTTCCAGAAAGCAACACCTCTATTTTTTCTTTTTCTTGAATAGAAATTTTTTTATCGATAAAATAATCACTCAACTTTTTCTTCGATTTCATTCCCAATGGATAAAAAAAATCTCCTTTTTCCCATTTCCGTAATTGAAGTGGAAATTCCAATAAATCGTAATCCAAACAAGCAATTCGAGAAGATTTATCCATCTCAAAATTTTTATTTTCATGTTTCGAAAAAACCAATTTTATTTTATCCGCCGAATGCGTTTTCTGATTTTTACCAATTGAAAAAATATTTTTTTGAAGCGCTTTTTTTTGGGAAGCAATAGGCTCGATAATGAGTGTATTTCTGTCTTTCAGCAAACGATGTGTGCTTGAAAAAAAAGTTTTGCCAGACGAAGAATCGAACGAAAAAATAATTCCTGAAATCGTTTCTGAATTAAAATGAAATTCCTTTAAAAGTTCATACACAATCGTTTTCAGCGGATTTTCTTTTCGCAATTTTTCAATGGAAATGGTTGTTATTTCTTTTTTATATTGAAGCAATTCATTTCGCTTTTGCGCGATGTATTTTTGAAAAATTAGTTCTGTATCTCTTATTTTTTCGATGCTTTCCACAATTGAATTTTCAGCAGCCGGATTGATTTCTTTCAAAATAGGAATTATTTTATGACGAATTTTATTTCGCACATATTTGTCGGAATTATTGCTGCTGTCTTCTCTAAATTTTATTTTTTCATTTTTCGCAAATACTTCAATTTCGTCGCGGGTAGCAAATAATAAAGGGCGAATTATTTTTTCTTTTTTTGGTAAAATTCCGTGTAATCCAGCAATTCCAGTACCTCTTACTAAATTAATAAATAAGGTTTCTATTTCATCGCTTTTGTGTTGTGCGATGGCAATGCCATCTAATTTTTCTTTTTGTAAGATTTCTGAAAACCAAGAATAACGTAAATCACGCGCAGCCATTTGAGTGGAAATTTTTTTTTCGTGTGCGTATTTTTTCGTGTCGAATAATTTTACAAAAAAAGGAACTTTGTAAGTTGCCGCTAACTTTTTCACAAATTGCGCATCTCCTTCCGATTCTTTTCCTCTCAAATTAAAATTACAATGTGCAATTGAAAAATTAATTTTTGAACGGTAAAATAATTCACACATCACAACAGAATCAACACCTCCGCTTACGGCAAGAAGTATTTTTTGATGTGCGTCAAAAAGTTTTTTTTCAGAAATAAATTGTTGAAATTTTTGGAGCATTGGAATTGAATCGCCCACAAAAATAAGATAAGATACCGTATTTGAAACCGCTTTCTGAAAAGAGTGCTAAATTTGCATTCGATTTCACAAAAATAAGAGGCAAAATTATGTTGGCAGAAAAAATGATTCAAGCTCAAAATATATCTTCTGAATTAAAAAAAATTGGAGAAAAAGTTCTTCATGAAGAGCGCATTACTTCTGAGGAATGTCTGGTGTTGTATGAACAAGGAAGTTTGTCATACGTTGGAATGTTGGCAAATTATATCCGTGAAAAAAAGCACGGAAATTATACGTATTTCAATCGGAATTTTCACGTAGAGCCTACGAATATTTGCGTGTTCGATTGTAAATTTTGTTCGTATTCTCGTTTGACGAAACAAAAAGAAGAAGGTTGGGAATTATCGGAAGAAGAAATTTTGAATTTGGTGAAAGCGTACAACGGAAAACCAGTTACGGAAATCCATATTGTTGGCGGAGTTCACCCGAAAATGGGTTTGCATTATTTCGCTGGTCTACTCAAAAAAATAAAAGAAATTCGACCTGAAATTCATATCAAAGCATTTACCGCTGTGGAGTTGGATTATATGTTCCGCAAAGCGAAAATGTCCAGTGCGGAAGGATTACAATTACTGAAAGATAATGGTTTAAACTCTTTGCCGGGTGGCGGAGCAGAAATTTTTGACGAAGAAATTCGCGCTCAGATTTGCGAGGATAAATGTTCCTCTGAAGTGTGGCTCGAAATTCATGAAACAGCACATAAATTAGGTATCCCGTCCAATGTAACGATGCTTTACGGACACATTGAATCGTACAAACATCGCGTGGATCACATGAGCCGGATTCGTGATTTGCAAGATCGTACAAAAGGTTTCAATGCGTTTATTCCTTTGAAGTTTCGCAACAAAGGCAATCAAATGTCGAATGTGCCAGAAGTTAGTGTGATGGAAGATTTGAAAAATTATGCTGTTGCGCGCATTTTTATGGATAATATTTCCAATGTGAAATCGTATTGGCCCATGATTGGCAGACAAACAGCGCAATTATCATTGTCGTTTGGCTCGAATGATATTGACGGAACGATTGATGATTCTACAAAAATTTATTCGATGGCAGGAGCCGAAGAACAAAGTCCGAAGTTGAGTACGAAAGAATTGGTGGAACTCATCAAACAAGTCGGCAGACATCCGATAGAACGCGACACGTTGTACAATGTGGTTACAGATTATTTGGAATATGATTTTGAAAATGCTTCCGCTTAGAATTATTTTTTTGGAGAAAAATCGAACAAAAAATATCGTTCGAAAAATTATTTTTTTGACACCATAAAAAATGCTCCAAAAAAATGAAATTTGGTATGTTTACATGGCAGAATGCGCTGATTCTACATTTTATATTGGCACCAGCAATAACGTAGCGAAAAGAATCGAAAAACACAACCAAGGAAAAGGCGCGAAATACACAAAAGGCAGAGCACCATTGGAATTAAAATACGTGCAAGCTTACGCTTCCAGAGAGGAAGCTTGCCAGCAAGAATACCAATTAAAACGCCTTTCAAAAGGAGAAAAAATAAAATTAGCCTATTTGTTTCAGCATGAAAAAATTAACGAAAAAAGCATTGCTCAAACACCTTCAAAAATCGGATAAGGAAGATATTATCCAGGAAATAATTCGTCTGTTTGACCGGTTTAAAAACGTACAAGAATTTTACAAAGCAGAACTTTCCGAAGATGAAAATCCGATATTGGAAATTTACAAGAAAAGGATTACAAATGCCTATTCATCCGCTCATCCAAGCGAACGAAGAACAAATATGAATGTCAATAAATTGATTCGCGATTTCAAAAAAACAACTATTTATGCGGATGATTTAACCTCGCTTTTGTTGCATCGAGTAGCTTGTGGAATTGATGCTTTTTCGCGCGATAACAAGCGTTCAGAAACATTTTACAAGTGCATTGTTTCCAGTTTTAAAGAAGCTATTGAAACAATAAATGCAAATGAGAATTGGAACAAGTATGAGCAATACCTCGAGCAACTTATAGAAAAATCAGCTTCTGGAAAATTTGCTGTCAGCGAACGTTTGCAAGATCTTTACTTAACCATTTTTGACCGTTTGCAAAAATAATTTTCGGAATGTATTTCTGAATCTTCCTTTAAATAGAACCAATAACTTCTGATTTGTCCTATTTATTACCAGAAAAATTTCTACTTTTGTGCAAATTATCGCGTTTTTATCTCTTTCGGATTCATCTTTTATGTCAATAACAACTAATTATATTTTTGTAACGGGAGGCGTTACTTCATCGTTAGGGAAGGGCATTATTTCTGCTTCTTTGGCAAAATTGCTTCAAGCGCGAGGCTATTCTGTTACCATCCAAAAATTAGATCCGTATATAAACATTGATCCAGGAACGCTTAATCCTTACGAGCATGGAGAATGTTTTGTAACGGACGATGGTGCTGAAACGGATTTGGATTTAGGACATTACGAACGTTTCTTGAATATGCCGACATCACAAGCAAATAATGTTACTACAGGACGTATTTATCAATCTGTTATTGAAAAAGAACGAAAAGGAGATTATCTCGGAAAAACTGTGCAAGTAATTCCGCACATTACCGACGAAATAAAAAATAGAATTCGTTTGCTTGGTAAACAAGGAATTTATGATTTTGTAATTACCGAAATTGGCGGAACTGTTGGCGATATTGAATCATTGCCTTACATCGAATCCGTTCGTCAATTAAAATGGGAACTTGGAAAAAATTGTTTAGTGATTCACTTAACATTGGTTCCGTATTTATCCGCCACAGGCGAATTAAAAACAAAACCGACGCAGCATTCCGTAAAAATGTTGTTGGAATATGGCGTTCAACCAGACATTTTGGTTTGCCGCACAGAACACGCTTTGAGTAAAGATGTAAGAAATAAAATTGCTTTGTTTTGTAACGTGGAGCCAGATGCTGTTATTGAATCTATTGATGCCAGTACCATTTACGATGTTCCTTTATTAATGGAAGAAGAAGCATTAGATACTGTAGTGTTGAGTAAATTGGGTTTGCCAATTTCTGAAAATATGGGTTTAGATAGCTGGAAAGATTTTCTTTACAAATTAAAAAATCCAAAATCGGAAGTAAAAATTGGACTTATCGGGAAATACATTGAGCTGAAAGATTCGTATAAATCCATCGCAGAATCCTTTATTCACGCTGGCGCCGTAAACGAATGCAAGGTGAAAATAGAGTGGATACATTCGGAACATATTACCGCAGAAAATGCAGCAGAAAAATTAAATGGCTTAAAAGGAATTTTGGTGGCTCCTGGTTTCGGGAACAGAGGGATTGAAGGTAAAATTGAAGCTATTAAATATGCGCGCGAAAATAATATTCCTTTTTTAGGGATTTGTTTGGGAATGCAATGTGCTGTTATTGAATTTGCCCGAAATGTAATGGGCTTAAAAGATGCGAATTCAACAGAAATGAATCCGGAAACGAAATATCCTGTTATTGATTTGTTGGCTTCGCAGAAAAAAATTATCAAAAAAGGTGGCACGATGCGTTTGGGTGCTTATCCTTGCCGTATCAGCGAAAACAGTAAAGCTTTTTTCATATATCATAAAAGTGAAATTTCAGAACGTCATCGTCATCGTTACGAATTTAATAACGAATATTTAGCAGATTTTGAGGCAGCTGGAATGGTGGCTTCAGGAATTAATCTGGAAGGAGGTTTGGTTGAAATTGTAGAGCTTAAAAATCATCCTTGGTTTATCGGAGTGCAATTTCACCCAGAATATAAAAGCACTGTTGATAATCCTCATCCTTTGTTTGTTAGTTTTGTGAAAGCGGCTGTGAGTACTGAAAAGACAGCGGCACATCAAACAAAATAGTTTTTTTGAAACTTGATTTTTTTAGGTCTTCGAAAAAATAATTTTTCAAAGCCTTGAATATCCAAAAGAATTTAATTCCATTTTAATAGTCGTTTCAGCTATTTCTTCAATTTTCAATCAATACTCAAGTACGGTTTAATTTTTTCAAACACTTCTCCATTCACTAAGGCGGATTGTTGAATGTCTGCGATTTGTTTGTAATCACCGTGTTTTAAACGGTAATTGACAATCGAATTGGCAATATTATAATTGAGATAAGGCAATTTTTTTAATTCTTTTGCGGTACAATGATTGAGATTTATTTTCTGAATTAAATTCGCATCTGCAGAAATGTTTTTTTCTATTTCTGAAAAACGAGCGCTGTCGAAATGGTAAATTTCCAACAATTGTTGCGTGTTATAAAATCCTCCTAAACGATTTCGATATTCAATAATTTTATGTGCGAAATAAGGACCAATTCCTTTTAAGCTCAATAGTTGTAGAGAATCAGCAGAATTTAATTCCACAAAATTATTTTTTTGTTTCTGGAAATTATTTTTTTGAAAGTGAATGGAATCTCGTTTCGGAAAATTATTTTTTGGAACAGTAATTTCAATGTAATCCGCTAAAGCGAGATATTGTTTTTCGGAAATTCCGTAGATCTTTTTTAAGTCTTCCTTTTTATAGAAATGTCCACCTTTTGCTACATAATTTCGAATGATTTTTAATTGTTTATCAGATAGTCCTAAATCTTTCCAATCATTATCAGTTGCGGAATTCGGGTCGAAGAAAAATAATTTTTGAATGCTCTTTTTTTCTTGTTGATGAGAACTCAATTGAATTTCTTTTGTCGTATCAGAATCATTTTTTTGTGCCAATTGAAATTCATTTATCTCTTTATCGAAGGCTGAAAAATTATTTTTGGGAGCATCAATAAAACGATCTGAAAAAGCGAGATAAATCAGCAATAGCGCGATAATGGAAAGTAAAATAAAAATTCCGTTGCGCTCGCGTTTGTTGTAAGTAAAAAAATCTTTGAAATCAATTTTCATGAGTTTTCTTTTGCAAGTAATAAAAGGGAATACCCAGTATTACAAGCAATAACCCAAATCCAGTGTTTTTAGTATCGTAAATTAATAAATCAACACAAATGCCGGTAGCTACTAAAATGTACAAAGCAGGAATGACGGGGTAACCAAAGGCTTTGTAAGGACGTTCTGCGTTCGGTTCTTTTTTTCGGAGAATAAAAATTCCGGCAATGGTAAAAATATAAAATAGTAAAGAAGCAAACGTGGCATAAGTGAGTAAATCACTGTATTTACCCGATAAACAAAGAACACTTGCCCAAATACATTGCAACCAAAGCGCTTTTTCTGGCACTTGGTTTTTATTCAAATCACCTGCTTGTTTAAAAAACAAACCATCTTTCGACATCGCATAAAACAAACGGCTGCCGGATAAAATAATTCCGTTGTTGCAACCGAACGTAGAAATCATAATCAATGCAGCCATTATAAATGCTGCGGAATAACCGAAAATCATGGAAGCGGCTGCTGTTCCAACACGATCATTGCTTGCAAATAAAATTCCTTGCCCTAAAGCCGTTGTAGCTGTCGGACTTCCTTGTATGGGAAGCAATGCCAAATAGGCTACGTTTGCTAAAATGTAAATGATGGTTACGATTAAAGTTCCCAAAAATAAGCTACGCGGAATATTTCTTTTCGGATCTTTTATTTCGCCTGCAATAAACGTTACGTTGTTCCAGGCATCGCTCGAAAACAAAGAATTAATAATGGTTGCGCCCATCGCGCCAAGCAAAGCAAATCCGGTTAAAGGAATCATACTTATTTTTCCGTTTTCCATCGTTGTTTTAGTTGCTGCCCACATATTCTCGAAATTATGTGCTAATACATTTCCTTTTAAACCGATGGCAAGTCCCAACACAATTAAGGCAAATAAGGCGAATAATTTAGCAGAGGTGAAAACAATTTGAACTATTTTTCCGCTTTGTATTCCGCGGCTGTTGATAAAGGCAAGCACCATGATACTGGCGATGGCAAGCAATTGCGAATACGAGATGACGAATGTGATTCCATAACTAAAAACAACGTTGTTTAAAGAAGGAAAAAAAACGGCAGTGTATTTCGAGAACGCTACGGCTACTGCCGCAATTACGCCTGTTTGAATAACGGTAAAGACAGTCCAACCGTATAAAAAGGAAATCATTTTTCCGTAAGCACGTTGCAGGTAAACATATTGTCCGCCAGCTTTGGGCATCATTCCTGCCAGTTCTCCATAACTAAGAGCAGCAGAAACGGTAATCAATCCTGTAATAATCCACAATACAATTAACCAACCGGCTGCGCCAATGTCGCGTGCCATATAAGTGGTTACAATAAATATTCCGGAACCAATCATGGAACCCGCTACCAACATGGTGGCATCAAACAATCCGAGCGATCGCTTTAGTTCGGGCGTTTGGGAATCGTTTGCTTGTGTGTTATCTAAAGACAATTTTTTATTCTTTTTTATAGCAGAGCAAAAGAACGAAAAATAATGCACACATTTATTAGTCGGAAGTGCTAAAAATGAGGCGAAGGTTTTAAGTTCCATATATGCAGGTGCGTCATAATTCGGTGCAGGTCGTTATTTGATACTTGCAGGTGCCTGTCGAATACTTGCAGGAGCGTCATCGTTCGGTGCAGGTCGTTGTCGAATACTTGCAGGTGCCTGTCGAATACTTGCAGGAGCATCATCGTTCGGTGCATTTGCTTAATTGCTCGAAGCAGGTGCGTAAATGTTCGGTGCAGGTCGTTGTCGAATACTTGCAGGTGTCTGTCGAATACTTGCGGGTGCCTATATGCTCAGTGAGATTGACTAAACACTCAATGAGATTGCTTAGTTGTTCAGTGAGATTGACTAAACGCTCAATAAGATTGCTTATTTGTTCAATCAGATTGACATTTTATATAAACATCTTAAATAAATAACTACCTTACAAAAATGAAAACAGACGATTTAAAAGAAAGTTTTGGAACTTTATCAGAAACGATAAACGGATTAATTAAATTAGGTTATATCCACGACTTTAATATTCACGAAGAATGTTTAGTATGCCACCAAACCAATATGACACTATCTCCAAACGATTTTCAAATAGACAAAGTGTATCGTTTTGAAGGTACTTCTAATCCAGATGACGAGTCAATACTTTATGCAATTTCTTCTGCGAAATTTAACATTAAGGGAACCTTGGTAAATGGGTATGGTATTTCAGCGGATGCAACAAATCAAAAATTGATAGAAAAATTACAGACACATAAAGCACATACCACAATGGAAAACAAATCAAATGACGCAACCTCGCAAAGACCGGAAGGAAATCGGGTTTTAAATGCTCAATTAGTAGAAATGAACTTGTATAAATTCATTGAGCAAATAAAGGCGGAGACTACTTGGACAAACAGCGACCGAAATTCAGTTACAATTTTTAAATCTGAAACGATGAGAATTGTGCTTATGGGACTACACGAAAATGCAGAATTAAAACCACACAAAGCGAACGGAGTAATAAGTGTTCAGGTGTTAGAGGGGAAAATAAATTTTATTACAGAACAACAAAGTTCTTTAATAGAAAAAGGTCAAATGATTGCTTTACAAGAGAACAATACGCATAGTGTAATCGCATTAACAGAAAGTTTTTTCCTACTTACGCTTTCAATGAATAATAAATAGTTCGTTCAAAGCGGAGCGTGAGCCTGCTTCTTCTGATTCATTTCAAAAGAATGTTAAAGGAAATATCTGATAGAATTATTTACTTCTTCTTTCTTTTGTCTTACAAACAAATGAAAGAAGCAAAGAAAAATTCAATGCTTTGCTTTCTCATTTCATTTTAGCTTTCAACCTCATCTCCAACCCTTCTCCAAAAGAGAAGGGAGCACGTATTAAAGTCCTCTCCTTTGGAGAGGGTTTAGGAGAGGTTCTTTATTCGAAATCAGATGCCAGGAAAATATTTTTTCAAAGCGTGGCGCGAGCCGGAAAAGGTAGCGGAGGTTGAGCCAGCTTGTGTGTGAGCCGATAACGTTTTCTTGAGTTTTTTGTTTCTTTTTGGATCAAGCCAAAAAGATAATAAAAGAATAAACTTCTTACGTTCGTTTTTCTTGATAAGGGCAAACAAACAGTGTTTGTTTGAGCCAGTAGGTGTGTTAGCAACCAAAACATCAAGGCTTTGCTTTCTCATTTTATTTTAGCTTCCAACCTCACATCCCCCAACCCTTCTCCAAAGGAGAAGGGAGCACGTATTAAAGTCCTTTCCTTTGGAGAGGATTTAGGAGGAGTTCTTTATTCGAAATCAGATGCCATTGTTTTGAACTAATAACTTAACTTATTAACCTATTTGGTGACAACAAAAAATATACGTTATTTTTGAAACGTAATGAATAAAGTTTTTTAATTCTAATAAAATTAATAATTAAGAAAATGACAAATAATCAACAGCAAATAAAAGCAAAACAATTTCATCAATTACATCATTCCGAGAAAATGCTTGTATTGCCTAATGTTTGGGACTCATTAAGTGCTATTTTATTGGAAAGTCTGCAATACCCAGCTATTGCAACGGCAAGTGCATCTATTGCTTATACAAATGGATACAATGATGGTGAGCATATCCCCTTTACCGATTTACTTACATTATTAACTAAAATCGTAAACAGTGTAAGTATTCCTGTTTCAGCCGATATTGAAAGTGCTTATGCTGCTACAGATAAGCAACTTCAGGAAAACATAAAACAACTTATTTCTACAGGTATTGTAGGTATTAATATAGAAGATAGTTACAAGGAAACGAATGCGCTAATTCCTATCGAAATACAATGCAATAGAATTCGGATTATAAAAAATGTTTCCGCAGAAATGGGAATTTCATTGTTCATCAATGCCCGAACAGATGTTTATATTCATGGACAAGAATTTGAAACAGCAGAAGCGAAGTTGGAAGAAGTTTTAAAAAGAGGATTGGCATACAAAAGCGCGGGAGCGGATTGTTTTTATCCAATTGTTATGCGACAAGAACAAGACATCAAAAAAACAGTTGAACAACTTCAGATGCCTATCAATATTTTGGCTATTCAGGGTGTTCCCGAATTGAAAACACTTAATGAAATGGGTGTAGCAAGAGTTAGTTTGGGTCCTGGCTTTTTAAAAATTGCAATAAAAGCGATGAAGGATTTAGCAATAAAACTAAAGAACTACGAAGGTTTATCAGACATTACAAGCAATGAAATTACAAGTGATTATTTAAAAAACTTAGTGAATAAAAATTAGTAATACGCCATGACAAAAAGAATTTCAATTAAAGATATTGAGCCGGAAGCATACAAAGCGATGCTGACTTTAGAAAATTACGCCAAGAATACGGAGGTAACAGCGCAACTGAAAGAGCTAATTAAAATAAGAGCTTCTCAAATTAATAAATGTGCTTATTGTTTGGATATGCATACGGAAGATGCGATAAAACTTGGTGAAAATGCACGAAGAATTTATTTATTATCTGCTTGGAAAGAATCACCTCTTTTTTCGGATGAAGAAAAAGCTGTTTTGCAATTAACGGAAGAAGTAACTCATATTTCGGAGAATGGTGTAACAGATGAGACGTATAACAATGTTCTTCGCCATTTTGGTGAAAAAGTTACAGCTCAACTTATCATGCTAATTGTTGTCATTAATTCGTGGAACAGAATTGCCATTTCTACCAAAATGATTTATAAGCCCTAAGAAATTATTTTCTTGCGTTCTTTTGGCAACAAAAAATATACCTTATTTTTGAAACGTAAAGAGAATTTTTTTTTATTATTTATTTCGCTTTTCATAAGCTAAGAGGTAGGATTGACGCAATAAATAGTTTTTTTAGTTGCGTCTATTTGAAAGATGTACCACCAATTGCGGACATAACTACATAGTTAACCAAATACCAAAACTCTGAATGGCAAAGAAAGTTTTAACTGACCATAAACCTCAAAAAGGAAAGTTAATCGCTCCCTTCAATCACATGCTGGGCGGCTTGTCAGAAATATCTCATATAAATAAAATTATTCCCGAAATTTCTTGGCAAGCAATACTTATTGACTCATTAGGTTTCGTAAATACATGTGCGCTCCTAAATGAATTTCTTGTAAGCTTAAAGGCAAATTCTGAAGTAAAGCCATTATGTTTCGCTAGTAATTTTATTTCATTCAATCAAATTGACTTTGACAGAACTAAGTTTTCAACTATTCTTTCCAAAAGTGAAATTCTTGTTAGATTATTTCCTGACTGGCCAATGAAAAAAATATTCGATTATGATTGTGGTCCTGCTACAAAAGAAGACATTGAATATTTCAGAGATATTGTAAATAAGTTGCTTGACAAGCGCTCAGTTTTGGCGGTTCAGTCATTGACTTGCACAGTGCATTATCTAATGCTGACTAATAAATTTCACCTTCCTGCAGGTAGCCATATTGCAAATATTAGCGAAATAATAAAATACCCTGAAACAGATGTATCTCGAGCGGTTGCAAGCTCTATACGTTCTGTTTTGAATATATTTATTGGTAACAGCGAGTTCTCAAATACAAATTCACTGTGGCCAGCAAATTTCTGGAATACACTTTACTTACATTCACCTTGCACTCTTACAACACTACATTTTGATGAAAAATGAAATAGAAAAAATATTTAAGACTTATATTGCAAATCTAGAACAAGATTTAATAGATCGCTGGAATTGGTGGCAAAAAGATGTTTCTACTCCCGAGCTTTATGAAGTAATAAGTGGCATAATTTCTCGACAAATTTGTTTGGCAATTAACATAGTCGGTAACAATTCTCTTTGGAACAGCCATGTTGGACCAGTATTGATGAGAAGTTTAATTGATAACTATATAAATTTTGCGTGGATTCTAATTGATCCTTTGAAACGAAGTCAACGCTTTATATACTTCGGACTGGGACAAGAAAAACTTCACCTTGAACATTTTAAAAATCAATTTTCTGAAGTCGAGGTTCCAGATCAAATTCGTATGCAAATGGACGCCATAGAAGGATGGATTGATTCACAACGCTATACATTTTTGACGGACGTAAACTTAAAAAGTTGGCCTGAAGTTCCCGTAAGACAAATGGCTGAGGAAGCTGGATGTACTGACTTGTACAATCATGCTTACCAACCCTTCAGTTCTGTCGCACATAATATGTGGAACCATATTGGGAGATATAATATGCAAACTTCGTCTGACCCATTACACAAATATTTGAGACACCCTGTAATAATGCATTTAACACCTACATTGTATTATGTCGAATTGACTATTAAATATGTAGATAAAATGTTTGATAAATTCGACAAAACTTTTGGATATAAGCCAACGAGAGACACCGCTAGTGAGTTTCATAAATCATTGAGTACACTATCTGCAAAAGTAAAACCGAAAAAGCGAAGCAAAAAAAATGACGAAACAACTGGTGGTAACAGCACCTAAAAGAAATGCGGGCGGACATCAAAGTATTTGTAATAAATGCCGCTTCGCGAAAGACAATCATTTTGCATTGCAAATACATAGAAACATAGTATCTTTATTTAAACGTTTCGGTAGAAAGTGTTTCAAACCGCACTTCTTTTAGCTGCAAAACGTTACCAGTAAGTGGCGGGACAAATCCCACAAGGACAAAAATTAACATCATCTATGACAAGACAAATAATCCAAGTAATCTTCATTCTTTTTTTAACCAATTGCTGTTCGACAAAAAACACAACGGCTGACAAATCTAAATCAACCGACCCAAACTATTTGGTGACCGGCTATTATTATTTATCCAAAGACTCTAACAAGTTTCAAAGACAACTTTACGGCACGACAAGAAAATATTATTTAAACCCAGCTCCAATCATAACGGTCGACAACTTTACAAGTGCTTCCATCGACCAAAATAAACTTGGTGGCTACTATATCGGCATTAACCTTGATGAAGCAGGTGGACAAAAATGGAGCGAAGCTATTGGTAAAACAATTGGTGACAGTCTTGCTATTATTGTAAATAATGAACTTGTTCAAGTTGCCAAAGTAAATGCGCAAATAACAGCACCCGTGACAGCAATTAATCGAGGTGGCTTGACAAAATCACAGGCCGACAAATACTTAGAAGAAATCAAAGCTAAAATGACAAAATAACTGTGTGCCGCCACCATACTGGTAACAGCGGCTAAGCGCAAGGTGGGCGGAACGGTAGCGGAAACCGTAAAAAAACGACAGTGCAACGATTAACTGACAGAAATTAATAAAACAGAAGAAAATAATCAATAAAATATATTCCGACAATTTTATTATTCCTTTTGTTTTCTTGTGGCACAAGACAGCCAAATAATAAACTACCAGCTTTTAACTTGACTTATATTTCAGGATGTAATACAATAACACATTCTAAAATTAACATTTACTACAAAGACGACAAATACTTTGCAGACCACACTTCTCCGACCTATTTTGACGGAAATAATATTGACAGTTTGTGGACTGTTGAACTCAATACTAAACAAATAGGCGCCTGCATTAAATTTCTAGACAAAGCAAAATCACTTCCAAGAAAATGTGACCGACTTAGTTCCTCTGAAAATCATTACATAATTATTATCAATAAAGACACGATAGACATAAACGGTGATTGCGACTGGAACAATCTAGACTTTCACTTTTTAGACCAACAATTATTCAAGACAAAGCATTCGGAAATTGAAGAGAAAAAGAAAAGTTTTCTAAAAGACCTTGATAAAAAAATTGCTGGAAAATGGTTCTTACAACCCTCAAATCAAGATTTAAAACGAGACGACATTCTAACGTTTTCGAGAAGTAAAATGACAAACAATTTTATTGTGTTTGGCGACAAAAACACTTTAACGGGAAATTGTACAGACTTACTTAAAATGAAAAATTTGAAACGATATAAAACAGAATTAAGTGACGGATGGAATGAAACGGTAATTACTTTAGATTGGGGAAAAGTAACGTTAGAAAAGGAATATAATACTTGGTATGAATTCGGTGCGACATTTACGCTTGTAAGTATAACACAAGACGAACTAAAATTGAATTTTTTATGGACAAGCAATTAGTTGTCGGTAGAAACGAAGGAAGAACGGCATCCGCTAACAGCAGCTACAAGAAATTGGCGGTTCAGTGGTTAAATGAAGCTTTGTGCTTCGTATCAAATTTTGTGGTGGCAGACAGTTTAGTGCTTCGAAATCGCCAACTTCTTGTAGCTGAGTTTTGTAAATTTTTCATCTTAGTATTTATTATTTAAAGTTGTCCATTATTCTTTGTTTGTCCTCATTTTCCTTGTCATTCTTGTGGTATATTTCAATGAAAATTATTTTTCCTTCCTCTTTGAAGTATGCATAAATTAATCGCAATCCCGAATTTACACCACGACCTTTTAATGCTTTACAAGCAATCTTTTTCACTTTGATTACACACGTTTCTAATTTCAAATTATCAATACGAAAACTGAACGGTGGTCTTGCTTCCGGTGTAGTAGTCAACACTTGTTTCACTACATCCAAATCATCATTCAGTGTTCTGTATTTTTTCAAAAGATTTTTCAAATCCTTTTTAAATTCAGTTAATTCTTCAAAGGTCATTGTTCTTCAATTTCGTCTCCATAGTTTCTTACAGAGAAAGGAGCATCTCTGTAAAAAGCTAATTCGTAATTTATTTCTTCTCCTTCTTTTGAGGCAAGCCAAGGCATATCCTTATGAGAATAGCTACTAATAGCAGAAGCCGACCAATCACTCATTTGTTCAATGACTTTGTCAATCACTTCTTTTTCGCTTGCTTTCAATTCTGTCAAATCAGCTTTCGCAAGTGGAATATAACGGGTTTGCATTTTGTCGTAATACTCTGTTTTAATTCGTTGTATCATTCCCTTTTCCATCATTTGCCCAATGATGGTGTCTAACTTTTGCGGAACAGGTCCATAAGGCAACTTGCGATATTTTGCACCCGTTAAATGTTCCTCATACAATTCGTAGTAATTGAAATCCGAAAAATACAGCAATTTGTAAAGCACAGTTTCGCCAACATTAGGCTTGCCTGCACATCTTTCTAAAATGTATAGCAAAACATTTTTGAACTTGTTGACTTGCAGAGTTGGGACAGAAATTCGTTCATCTGTTTTCTTTGACTTTGCTTCGACTTTGCCTTCAATATCTTGGCTCACTGAAAAACTTTTAGACATAAAATCATCCAATGAAAAACCCAAGACCAAAGACAACCGTTGCAATTCAAAAACATTTACACCTCTGTTACCCAACTCTATTTGAGCCAAAGACGGTCGGGATATTTTGACACTTTTTGCCAAATCTTCCTGCGACAACCCCTTCATTTTACGAAGTTCAGTTATTCGCTGACCAATTTGTTTTTGTGAGAGTTTTATGTTCATATCAATTTGTTTATTTCGATTCAATGTGACAAAGATAAGCATTGTTTCAATTCAAAACAAATTATTGTTCAATATTCGTACAAAAACATTTAGCCAATTATTCGCCTATTTGATATTGTGTTGAAATATTATATACAGTAGACTCACAAACCCACAATGTCAAGCACATTTGCAGCTTTAGAATAAGGAATGAAAGTATTTGGCTGCAAATAAGCTTGCCATTCTCCCGCCCACCTGTGTATGCGTAGCGTAGTAAAAAGAAAATTTCCTTTCGCTTCTGTAAAATTTAAACCGCGACCGCTCATGCAACGACCGCTATATCCGAAAGCCAATACAACCGCCCAACTTATAACAGCGCACTGGCAGCAATAGCGGGTGAAGTGCGGATATAAACATTATTTCACTAAATTTACTTCGTGCATACAGACAGTTTAGTGTTTCAAAACCGCTACTGCGCCAGTGCGCAAAACGTTAGCAATAAAACAAACACAATAAAATGATTTGGAAAAATAAAATTGACTTAGAGAACTTAAATAAGGTACCTGAATATATTGGTACTTATTTAGAAATACGGTTTACGGAATGGACTGAAAATTCACTTACAGCAACAATGCCTGTAACCAAAAAACACACCAACCTCGGGGTATTTTACACGGAGGAATATCGGTTGTACTTGCAGAAACGGTGGGAAGTTATGCCAGCAATTTAATAATTGATACAGCTAAATTTATTGCAGTGGGTTTAGAGGTCAATGCGAATCATCTGAGACCTGTAGTTTCGGGAGAAGTTAGAGCAGTATGTAGTCCAATTCATATCGGGAGTAAAACTCACGTATGGGACATCCGAATTTCTAACGAACAAAATAAACTCGTTTGTATTAGTCGCCTTACCGTTGCGATAATCGAAAACAATAAAAAATAATTTTCCGAATGCTTTTTTAGAGCAATATTTCTTGGCTCCAAAAAATATTTTTTCAAACTAAAAAAACACTTCAAAAAAATAATTTTTCAAGCACCTTTTTATCTGCATTTTTAAAGTTTGCTGACAACTATTTTCCTCGCGTTTACTATTTTCAACACTACAAAAAATAAAACAATACCGATAATACCGCAAACGGCTTCTATATTAAGCATCCCTGTTGGACCGTATTTTGTGTGTGCCCAGCCATCTACAACGGTCATATACGTTATGGGGAAATTAGAAATGGATGCGTAAACTGTGTATTTTGTGGCAGCTGCTCCTTTGCCAATTGCTTCCAAAACAAATGCAGTAAATCCGGCATAACACAATCCTATTACAAAGGAATAGATGGACGTCCAGATGATATACATAAGTTCGGTATGCGGAGAATATGCCATCGCAACTGCCGTTATAACAGATATCAAACCAAAAACAATATACGCAATTTGACGATCCGTTTTATCACATATCCAGCCGCCCAACAAACAACCAACGGCAGTAATAATTCCGCTCATAATTCCCGTTGCAAAGGCAACAGTATTCGCACTGGCTTGCCAATCCTTTGCAATAGCTGCAAACAAATTAGAAGCTGCGCCTGTACCGAGTGGAAGAAAACATAAAAACAATGCCAAGAATCCAAGCTTTGCTTTTATAGTAACCCAAATATCTTTAAAGAGATTTTGGAACGTTGTTTTAATCTTTTCTGCACGCACTGTTGATTTAGCTTCTGTAACAAAAAAGAGTCCTATACAACAAAGAAAACAAGCAACAGCAAGAATAGCAGCTGGCATCCAAAGATTGCTTATATGTTGTGTCAGCCAAAGACCAACTCCACCGCCCACGCCTCCACCACCCAGATTCCCTGCTTGTAAATAACCGCCCGCTTTTCCCTTTTTTTCATCTGGAGTAGCGTGAGCAGCAAGTCCGTTTACTGCAATATCTAAAAAAGAAACTGCCACATTGGTAACCACTACAATTATGGTTAATAGCGGAATACTGGATGCTTTAATTGGTAAAATACCGGTAACTAAAATACCCAGCGCGGTTACAATACTTGCTATAATATACCATTTCTTTAGCGAAAGCGTGGTATCAACAAGAGGAGCCCATAAAAATTTAATAACGTGCGGAAAAAGACTTGCTGCTATTAAAGCGGCAATCACATCGGTAGAAATACCGGCTTGAGAAAAAAGATAAGCATAAGCAACTGTAATATATCCGCCAACTACACCAAAAGGCAAAACCAATAACATAAAAACGATGGGATGCACCTGAGATTGCTCAACTTTGTCGGAAAGAGAAACGCTTTGGTTCAAGTAAAGTGTGTTTGGTAATTGCTGGACTAAAGTATGTATAATTCAAATAGTATGAACATGACTTTCTTTTTTTCGATTAGTGATGAATTAAAATTTTATTTATTCTCTATTAGAGATGTTTTTATTTATTGGCATCTTGCCGAAGTATATCACAAAAATAATTTCTCCTGCGCTCTTTTTTCTTTTTATAAAAAAGGTTTAAAAAAATATTTTTTGCGGAAATAAAACTGCAACTTCGCAGAACCTTATTTTACAGTCTTTTTCAAAGACTCTTATTCAAAAAATAATTTATTATGAGCATAGAACACAAATTTAAACCAGAAAGCTTAATGATGTCGTACGGTTACAAACCTGCACTTTCAGAAGGGTCTATCAAATCACCTATTTTTCAAACATCTACTTTTGTATTTAAAAATGCCGAAGAAGGAAAAGCTTTTTTCGAAGTAGCTTATGGCTTGCGCGAAAAGGGTGCAGATGAAGAACTCGGACTTATTTACAGCCGAATAAATAATCCTGATTTAGAAATATTAGAAAACCGTTTAACACTTTGGGATGAATCCGAAGATTGCGCTGTTTTTGAAAGTGGCATGTCAGCTATTTCAACTGTTTTATTGGAGTTTTTAAAACCGGGTGATTTATTGCTTTACAGCACACCTTTATACGGTGGAACCGATCATTTCATTCGCGATTTTCTAAAAAAAATCGGAATTCATAGTATCGCATTTAAGCCAGGACAAGAAAGAGAAGAGTTGGAAAAAATGATCGAAAATACAGGAATGGCAAATCGTTTGGCACTTATTTATATTGAAACGCCTGCCAATCCTACCAATGCTTTGATAGACATTGAATGTTGCAAAGCGATTGCGGATAAATACAGCAGTAAGGAAAATAAAGTTTTTGTAGCAGTGGACAATACCTATATGGGACCTTTGTGGCAAAAACCGCTTAAACACGGAGCTGATTTTTCGCTTTACTCTGCAACCAAATATATTGGAGGACACAGCGATGTAATTGCTGGAGCTTGTTGCGGAAATAAAGAAGTGATGAAACGGGTAAAAACATTGCGTACTTTTTTGGGAAATATGGCAGCACCACAAACTGGTTGGTTGTTGATGCGCAGCTTGGAAACACTAAAAGTACGAATGGAACAACAAGCCATTAATGCTGAAAAAGTAGCGGAGTTTTTAAACGCACATCCGAAAGTGGAAAAAGTTTATTTTTTGGGATTGATTCCAAAAGATTCGAAGGAATATCAAATTTATAAACGGCAATATACTTCTGCTGGAGCAATGCTTTCCTTTGATATAAAAGGCGGGGAAGCCGAAGCCTTTAAATTCCTGAATAATTTAAAATTGATAAAATTGGCAGTAAGTTTAGGCGGAACAGAATCTTTAGCGGAACATCCTGCAACAATGACGCACATTGGCGTTGATCCTGTTCACCGGAAAGAAATGCACATTACTGAAAAATTGGTGCGACTTTCCATCGGTGTCGAAAATTACAACGATATTATTTGGGATATTGAACAAGCTTTGGAAAAAGCATAAAATTATATTCCTGTAATTTTAAATTCAGTTCTTCGATTTCTGAGCACTAATGCAAAAAAGGTATTTGAAAAATTAATTTTTCAAATACCTTTTTTGCTCCTTACAATCCCTTCCAAAATGGAAGGGTTATTTATTTCCCTTTCAAAAAATAATTTTCTCAGATTTCTTTTTTTACTTTTGACCGCCAATTATTTAAGTCTTTTTTAACACTAAAAATTAGAGCATGAAAAAATTAAACTTTACATTATTTACAATCCTCATTTTAATGGTTTCAATACAGGTAATGGCACAGCCCGGAAGCTCTATTGCACTCTCAACAAAAGATACACTAAAAGTTGCTTCGGCAAAAATCCCTTTAGAAGGATTTGATCAAACTTGGATAAATGGAAACGACCGGAGAGATTCTTCCATCTTTCACATTCCCTATTTTACGCCCAGCATATTAATTGATAATAATTTCACGCATTCATTTAATAATCCGATAGATCAAACAGTTGTGGGATCTACGGCACTTTCGCGCGATGACGAAATGGTTATTTCTGCTGTTAATTTTGGAGGCGATTTCAGTTACGGAAATGCGCGTGGCAGAATTATGACACAATTTGGAGAACGTTCCGAAGTGGTTCCCAGAAACGATTTAAGCACGTATCGCGGTCAATACGACATGTCGAACGCCTATCGCTACCTCGATGAAGCGTATGCCGGATACCACTTTGACAAATGGTATGGAATTAATGTAGATGCTGGTCTTTTTATGTCCTACATCGGACTTAACTCCTATTATCAAGAAGAAAATTGGGAATATCAAGCTTCTTTTACATCTGACAATACGCCTTGGTTTTTTAATGGAATACGTATACAAATGTTTCCTACCAAATGTTTAAAAGTGGAAGCTTGGCTGATAAATGGTTGGCAGAGTTACGGTATGTTTAATCAATTGCCAGGCGTTGGCGGCAATATAACTTGGTGTCATACCGAAAACAGTAAAATTTTATCGAATGATTATTGGGGAACAGATGATGCTGGATTTTTAGGAAGGCACCGATTTCATTCCGACAATAGTTATTTGTGGAGGTATTATCACAAAGCAAAATCAGAAAAAGGAATTACACAAATGGCTTTCTCTGCAACGGGAGATATTGGTTTTGAAAAAGGCGATGGCGTAAATGGTTTTAATAATAGCGATCCGATAAATAATCCAGCACAATATTTTTTAAGTTTTATGGTGTATAATCGTGTTTGGTTTCATCACAATAAATTGGCTTGGTGCGCTGGTGGTGGATGGGTTGATAATCCTGGTCGTTATTTAGTACTTGCGCCTACTGGCGATGCAAGTCCGCTCCCAAACCCTGCTAATCCTACACAAACATTAGGCACACATCCTTTCTCTGAAAATCCGGGTGATCAATTTGTAGGCTGGGATTGCTCTACAGGAATTAGTTGGATGCCCAACCAAAGTATTGAATTTAAAACGGAATGGGTACATCGTCAATCAAGTGTTCCTTATTTTGCAGGCGAAGGTGGTGTAACATCTCCAAGCGGATACTCCACTACTCCTATTCCTCCAGGTTGGACACCCGATTTGGTGAGATCCGAAAATCGTATTGTAGTTGCGTTTGAATTTCGTTTGTAATTTTATTTCGAAAAATTATTTTTTTGAAAGGCTTTTATAGCAGCGTTTTTTGTGCTTCGAAAAATTATTTTTTCAAATGCCTTTTCTACGAATTGTATTTAAAAAATATTTTATTTACCTTTATACTTTTAGAGCATTTTACGACTTTGTGATTGCTTTTTTTAAGATAGCGGCAATGAAACCTAAAATACAAATTCTTTTCTTTATCCTATTTTTCAACCTGTTTTTTACAAACTTTATTTTTGGGCAAGGTGCGCCTGCCTGCGCTTCCGTAAATGCAGGTAGCGACACGACCATTTGCGCTGGAACTTGTATTACATTAAACGCTACTTTAATTACAAATAACCAAACAACAAATTATTCGGTGGCAAGTATTCCTTATGCTCCATATTCTTACACAGCGGGCTCGGCGATACTTGTTTCAACAGATGATGTTTGGAGTACGGTTGAAAATCTCGGATTTAATTTTTGTTATTTTGGAAATTCCTATAATCAAGTAGTTATAGGTGCTAATGGGCAAATATCTTTTGATTTAACCAATGCAAGTGGCTACGACAATTGGCAAAATACAGTACCTCTTCCAAGTACAACAGATATGCCAGGTAATACTATAAGTTGTCCTTTCCGAGATATTGATCCTGCGATACCAGCCCCAGGAGAAAGTGTAACGTTTCAAATGTATGGCACAACACCCTGCAGAGCAATGGTAGTGAGCTGGAATAATACACCTTTGTTTGATAACACCAGTACTACATCCTTTGATTGTGGAGGCGCGCCTAATTCAACTTTTCAATGTGTTTTATATGAAAACACGAATTATATTGATGTATATGTTGAAAATAGTTTTTCTTGTGCTGTATGGAATGGAGGCTTCGGCACCATTGGCATTCAAAATGCCGCGGCTACTGTAGCTGTTTGCCCTCCCGGCAGAAACCACACTACCTTTTCAGTAAACGGTACTCCAGAAGCTTGGCGGTTCAGTCCCACAGGTCCACCTTCCTACTCATTTAATTGGTTTAAAGTTGGCTCTCCAGCTTCCATTGGAACAACAACAAGTTTAACTGTTTGCCCAACAACAAATACTTCTTACGCATCAGTTATGAAACTCATTAATTGCGATGGAACTACTTATACTGTAACGGATACAATAAATATAAATGTACTTCCCTCCTCTCCTCCTTTAATTTTAACTGTCAATCCTGCCAACAGTAGTATTTGCACTGGAGGAAATAGTGTATTAACCGTATCAGGAGGAGGTGCCACTTATACTTGGTCTCCAGCAGCAGGGTTAAGCTCTACTACTGGAAGTTCAGTAACAGCAAACCCGCTACTCACAACCACTTACACGGTTGTGAGTAGCGGCGGCACCGGAATTTGTGGAAGTACTGGATCAGCTATAGCTACCGTAATCGTAAATCCTTTACCGACGGTCGCTTTTTCTGCTGATACTACAAAAGGTTGCGATCCGCTCTGTGTAAAATTCAAGAATCTAAGTACTCCAAGAAGCCAGACTGCAGATTGGTTATTTGGAGATGGAAAAACAAGTAACAGCGTCGCAACAGCCAGCTATTGTTATCCAAACGCAGGAACCTATACGGTAAAGTTGATTGCAACAGACAGTTTGGGTTGTTCTAATTCGATGATTGCATCTAATCTGATAACCGTCTATCCGCAACCAGTAGCATCATTTTCGATGACTCCTCAACCAGCTACCATTGTTGAACCTACCGTTTATTTTACTGATCATTCCTCAGGAGGAGTTGATCAATGGGAATGGAATTTTGGTGATGTTACCAGTTCAAGTTCTTCTCTACAAAATCCGCAATACACCTACTCGGATACTGGATATTACAATGTAAATTTAATTGTAAGTAACAACAAAGGTTGCACAGATAGCATCTCCCAAATTATTTACGTGGAAGGCGATTACACGTTTTATGTCCCAAATGCTTTTACACCTAACGGAGATGGGCTAAACGATGTATTTCAACCAACAGGATCTTATCTGAATATGAACAGCTACGATTTAAGTATTTTCGACCGTTGGGGAAATTTAATTTTCCATACAAATAACTTCTACCAAGGTTGGGATGGAAGAGCAAATGGAGGAAAAGTCATTGCCCAGGAGGATGTATATGCTTGGAAAATCTCAATAAAGGATTTTAAGGGAAATGGACATTTGTATTTGGGGCATGTTTCCTTACTGAAATAATTCTACGCTACCTCTTATATTGTTAATCAACCCTCATTTATAGCTTCGCCACCTTTAAGTTTACGCATTGTTTTTAATCGGTACTAATTTTGGGAAAGCTCACAATGCTAATTATTTTTTGAATGCCTTTTTCAATATGGGAATTGAGGTAACTAAAATCATTGCGATAACGATGGTTCCTAAATAGTTTTTTGCGTGCGGATATTTCATTCCCAAAAAATACCCTGTCAGCGTAAGCGAAAAAACCCACAACACACTACCGACAACGTTGTAGAAAAAAAATTTTTTGAAATCGATTTTTATAGCTCCTGCTAAAATAGGCGCAAAAGTGCGTACAATGGGCAAAAAACGACCGATAATTATTGTCTTTCCACCGTGGCGAGCATAAAAATCACGCGTCATTTGCAAATATTTTTGCTTAAAAATAAGTGAATCTTTTTTACTGAAAAGTGCTTCTCCGGCTTTGTATCCAAAAATAAAACCAGTCATGTTTCCGATAATCGCAGCCAAGCATAAAGTAAAAATCAACAGGAAAATAGATGTATTGAAAATGTGCATTCCACACAACAATCCGGAAGTAAATAAAAGTGAATCTCCGGGAAGAAAAAAGCCGATAAACAAGCCTGTTTCGGCGAAAACAACAAATAATAAAAGCAGTAATCCACCGTAATTAATGATGGATTCTGGATTGGTTAATTGCTTTAAAAATTCCCAAACTTCAGACAAAATGAAAAACTATTTTTTAGAGTAGCGGTAAGCGGATGATTAAATCCGGAAATATTCCAAGCAACAAGACAACAAGCGTTGCGGCAATTAGAATGATTTTTTGAAGAGTACTAATTCCGATAACGGTATCGTCGCTTGATTTTTTGAAATAAGCGGCAATAATCAGTCGGAAATAATAGCCAATACTAATTAATGATCCGCTGATGGCAATCAACGTAATCCATTTGTAATTGCTGGTAAATGCAGCGGTAAATAAATAATATTTTCCGAAAAAGCCCGACATTGGCGGAATTCCCGATAAGGAAAGCATGGAAATAGCCAGCACAAATGCTAAAAGCGGATTCTTTTTATTCAAACCATCGAACGCATCATAATTTTCTGAATTTTGTTTTTCAGAAACAATTTGCAAAGCAGCGAATGCAATAATCGTTGCCATAGAGTACGCTGCGGCGTAATATAAAATGGCTCCTGCCGATATTTTGTTCATTGCCAAAATTGCCAAAAGCATATATCCTGCATGTGCAATGCTCGAATAAGCGAGCATTCGTTTAACGCTTTTTTGATAAATCGCAGTGATGTTCCCAAGTATAATAGTCAGTGCAATCATTATCCAAAGTAAATCGTGCCATGTTACGCCTAGCAATGAAAAACATTCGTAAAATAATCTGAAAAAGGCGGCAAATCCTGCCGTTTTTACAATTGTAGCCATAAATGTAGTAATTGCAGTCGGCGCGCCATCATAAACATCTGGAACCCAAAAATGAAAAGGAACTGCAGATACTTTAAATGCCAATCCGACCAACATCATTAACATTCCTACGTAAAAAAGTCCAGGTAAATTGTTGATATGATTGGCTACAAACATTCCGATAGTTGGTAAATCAAATGACATTGTTACGCCATAAATTAAAGCGATTCCGAACAATAAAAATCCAGTTGCAAACGATCCCATTAAAAAATATTTGAACGATGCTTCGTTGGATGCTGTGGATGTTTTTCTACTTCCCGCAAGCACATACAGCGGTAATGAAAGAATTTCTATTCCTAAAAATAACATCGTCATATTGGAATAAGAAACCATAATAACGGCTCCAAGAATCGAGAATAAAGCCAAAGCAAAATGATCCGTCAAATTGGTTCTTTCCTCAAAATAATTATTGAATATGCCAAACCAAAATAGCGCAATCACCACAATTAAAACAGTGAACACAATGGCGTAATTATCGAAATTCAACATGTCGTTGTAATAATGAATATTGGTATTCCAATCTTTCACAGCAACGGCAATGGTTCCAATTAAACCAAGGATAACAATCGGAAATAATAATTTTTTGAAATTAAATATTTCGACTAATAATGCGATAACACCTAATAAAGAAAGTAATTCTACTGCTTTCATTTGCTACTATTTCTTCTTTTAAATCGGACTGATTGCATATTTTTGAACCAATAATTTCACTGCCGGTTCCGCAATATCAAGCAATGGTTTCGGATATACTCCGATGGCAATTACCATAATTACAATCGGAATTAATACTGCTTTTTCATTCAAAGTTAAAGGTGTAAAATTTTCGGTGAGCGCAATGCGATCGCCCAACATCACATGTTGATAGGAACGGAACATATATACCGCAGCTAAAATAATGGTGGTGGCAGCAAATCCAGCTATCCAAGCATTGTATTGGAATAATCCATTTATCAATAAAAATTCGCCAATAAAGCCATTGGTTAAAGGCAATGCCACCGCGCCTAATAATATAATCAAATAAATCGCTGCAAATTGCGGTTCTGCTAATCGGATACCACCCAGCAATTTTATTTCGTGCGTTTTAGTGCGCATAAAAATAATATCTACGATGAAAAATAATCCCACCGCGTTAATTCCGTGGCTAATCATTTGTATCATTCCGCCTTGTAATCCTTGAACGTTAAAAGCCATAATACCTGCGGCAATCATACCAACGTGTGCGAAAGAAGAATAGGCAATTAAGCGTTTCAAATCTTTTTGTACAATGGCGATACACGACGCATAAATAATTCCGATAACCGCTAAAATAATCGCGAGGTGCGAACAAGCAGCAACCCCTTGCGGAACAACTGGAAGCAACCAACGAATCAATCCGTACGTTCCCATTTTCAACATCACTCCAGCAAGTAGCATTGTTCCTGCTGTTGGCGCATTAGTATAGGTATCTGGTTGCCAAGAATGAAATGGAAAAACGGGCATTTTAACAGCAAATGCGATGAATATTCCCCAGAAAACAAATTCTTGCGCACGCAAATCTAAAGAAGCTCCTGCAGCATAAATCGCCTGTATATCAAACGAATGATTTCCGGCAGTATGTAAATACAAATAAATCAGCGAAAGCAGCATTAATAAGCTTCCTGCCAAGGTGTAAATAAAAAATTTAAGTGTAATTTTTTCTCTGTTTTTTCCGCCCCAGCGCAAGCAAATAAAATAAATTGGAATAAGTGCCAATTCCCAAAAAACATAAAATAAAAATCCATCCAAAGAAGTAAAAACGCCAATCAAAGCCATTTGCATCAATAAAATAAGCGCGTAAAAAGCATTGGGCTTTTCGTATTTTGAGCTAAAGGAAGAAAGAATAATTAGCGGAATTAAAAACGTAGTTAACATCACTAATAATAAACTGATGCCGTCCATGCCCACTTTAAAATGAATACCAAGCGATGCAATCCAAGGAACATCAATCAAAAACTGAGTGCTTGCATTGTATTGAAATTGAAAAACAGCTATCAATGAAAGGGCAAATTCAATTAACGTGGCAGTAAGAGCAATGGTTTTAGCTTGCTCTTTTTTTACCATCAAAAGTAAAAGAGCTGACAACAATGGAAATAAAATGAGAATGCCCGTTATCATAAAACCTTGTAAAATAAAATACAAATTATACTTATTACCATCGCGAAAATATAAAAGCCAATACTTCCTGTTTGTAATCTTCGAAATAAATCGCTTAGACGGACAACTAATTTTCCAATTCCGTTTACGGTTCCACCAATTAAGCGATTTTCAAACGTTTTATCAAATTGTTCTGATAAAGCATCGAGCGGTTTTGTGATAACGTTGTTATACAATTCATCCACAAAGTATTTATGGTATAGAAGTTTGTGCACAAAACCTATTTTTTGTCCCTCCGCTACTGGAATTTCTTGTTTAACGATGTATTTATGTCTTGCAAAATAAATAACTCCCAGCAATAAAACGACCGTTATTCCCATCAACATTTGTTCTGTACCAGCTGATAGTATATCTGGTAAGGTTTTAAGTGTTGAATCTGCAAAAACAGGAGAAAGGAATTTATTCAGAATATGTGTTCCTCCCAATGATTCCGGAATTCCGACAAATCCTCCGACAACAGATAAAACTGCTAAAACAATCAAAGGAATCGTCATTATACTTGGTGATTCATGCAAATGATGTTCTTGTTTTTCTGTCCCTCTGAATTTTCCATAAAACGTGAGGTACAGCAATCGAAACATATAAAATGCCGTCATCAAGGATCCACCCAAACCCAACACCCAATACCAAACATTGCTTCCGAATGCATGCGCTAAAATTTCATCTTTCGAGAAAAAGCCTGCAAATGGTGGAATTCCTGAAATAGCCAATGTGGCAATGAGAAATGTAATTGCTGTTATGGGCAAATGTTTTTTCAACCCTCCCATTTTACGAATGTCTTGTTCTCCGCCCATCGCATGAATAACACTTCCAGCGCCTAAGAAAAGTAATGCCTTAAAAAAGGCATGTGTCATCACATGGAAAACCGCTCCAGTAAATGCGCCTACGCCCAATCCTAAAAACATGTATCCCAATTGACTCACCGTGGAATAGGCTAATACCTTTTTGATATCGTTTTGCACCAAAGCGATACTTGCTGCAAATACAGCCGTAACAACACCAATGATAGCAACCAAACTCATCGTAAACGGAGACAATGTGTATAATATGTTAGACCGTGCAATCATGTAAATACCTGCAGTTACCATGGTAGCAGCATGGATTAACGCAGAAACAGGCGTTGGTCCTGCCATCGCATCGGGTAGCCAGGTATACAATGGAATTTGAGCGCTTTTTCCCATCGCGCCTACAAAAAGCAATAATGTAATTGCTGTGAGGACAGGTCTTCCGGCGGTAAAAAATTTTGCCTGACTAAAAATACCTGAATAAGAAGTGCTTCCGAAAGTGATATAAATTAAAATAATTCCAAGAAGAAAACCTAAATCTCCTATTCGATTCATCACAAAAGCTTTTTTCGCAGCGTTATTGTAATCGTTGTTTTTAAACCAAAATCCAATTAATAAATAAGAACACAATCCCACGCCTTCCCAACCTACAAAAAGAATTAAGTAATTGGAGCCGAGCACCAACAACAACATAAAAAAGATAAATAAATTTAAGTAGGAAAAAAATCGGTAAAACGCTTCGTCATCGTGCATGTAACCGACCGAATACAAATGAATTAAAAATCCGACTCCAGTAATAATCAATAAAAATATAGAAGAAAGCGGGTCTACCAGAAAGGAAAAGGGTGCAGAAAAACTTCCAGCACTAATCCAATCAAAAAGAGGAACGGTTGTGGCTGTTATGCTGCCAGAGATCAGTTGAAAAAATAATATTGCAGAGATAATAAATGCAGCTAAAATTGTGGTGCAGCCGATAACAGCGACAACACCTTTGGAAAATTTTTTTCCGAATAATCCGATAATCAAAAAGCCGATTAAAGGAAAAACAGGAATCAGCCAAACAAAATTTATCATACTTCGTACTTAAAAACGCGTAATCTTAATTTATCCTTTTAATTTATTCAAAAAATCAATGTCTGTTGTTTTGGTATTTCTGTAAATCATCACCAAAATCGCTAATCCTACTGATACTTCCGCCGCTGCCACTGCCATAATGAAAAATACAAAAACTTGTCCTGCGCCATCTGAATGATACGATGAAAAAGAAACGAGCAATAAATTAACCGCATTCAACATCAACTCAATAGACATAAAAATAATAATCGCATTTCTGCGTAGTAACACGCCCATCACGCCAATTGAAAATAAAATGGCACTGAGTAAAATATAAAAGTTCAACGGAATAATTTGTATCGCACTCATTTTTTAATTGATTTCTTTTTTACCCAACATTACTGCACCCACCATGGCTGCTAAAAATAAAATAGATGATAGTTCAAACGGTAATAAAAATTGAGAAAATAATACTTGTCCTAAATTTTTTACCAATCCGATATTCGGTCTAAATTGACTTGCTGCTTGAATGGTTTCTGAGCCTTTTAGCGTTGCAACCAACACAACCATTAATGCTCCTCCCGAAATAACTGCGGCTAATTTTATCCATATATTTTTGTGCGGTTCTGTTTCTTTATTCAAATTCAACAACATAATTACGAAAAGGAAAAGTACCATTATCGCTCCGGCATAAACGATGATATGAACCGCTGCCAAAAACTGTGCATTCAATAAAACATATTGTCCGGCTATCGCGAAAAAAGTAAGTACTAAATAGAGTACGCTGTGAACAGGATTTTTAGCAAAAATAACCATCAACGCACAGAAGATAGAAACAAAAGCTAAAAAATAAAATAGATAAGTCGTCATTATATATTGTGTGCGTAGTTTTTATTCTTTTTAAATTCTCTTACTTCCTCGGTCTGTCTGAGAGATACATCCACTCTATCATTAACAGGTTCTACCAAAATATCTTTTCCGAAAACAAATCCTCCGCGTTCATAATTGCTGGGAATAATTCTATCTGTTAGAAAAATGGCTTCTTTCGGGCAAGCTTCTTCGCAATCACCACAAAAAATACAGCGCAACATATTTATTTCATAAACAGACGCATACTTTTCTTCGCGGTATAATTTTTCTTCTCCAGGTTTTCGTTCAGAAGCTGTCATTGTAATGGCTTCTGCCGGACAAGCAAGGGCGCAAAGTCCGCAGGCAGTACATCTTTCCGCACCAATTTCATCTCTCTTTAAAACGTGTTGTCCACGATATACTTTACTGTGTTCTCTTTTTTGTTCAGGATAATTAATCGTTACTTTTTTAGTGAAAAAATGTTTTAACGTAATTGCCATACCAGCCAAAATAGCAGGAAAATAGAGCTTTTCTGCTAAGCTCAATTCTTTTTTTGCTACTATTTTAGATCTATTGGTAAGCATTTTTTTATTTAATAAAGTAATGAATAATATCTTGTCTCAGTATAAAAACGCCTGTCAGCACAATGTTTATGAGCGACAAAGGTATTAATATTTTCCATCCTAAATTCATCAATTGGTCGTAACGGAAGCGCGGCAATGTCCAGCGTATCCACATAAAAAAGAAGATGAAGAAAAATATTTTCGCGAACATAAATACAACGCCTAAAGTTGCGAGCATATTGGGGTCGTGTACAAATCGTCCGAGGCAGGGCATGTTGTATCCGCCAAAATAAAAAGTAGAAATAATAGCAGAAGAAATAAACATATTGATGTATTCCGCAAACAAATAAAATCCCAATTTCATGCTACTGTATTCGGTATGATAACCGCCTACCAACTCGGTTTCACATTCAGGCAAATCAAAAGGTGCGCGATTTGTTTCCGCGAAAGCGCAGATAAGAAAAATTAAAAATCCAAGTGGTTGATAAAACACATTCCAGCGCCAACCATTTTGTTGCGCGGCAATTTCTTTCAAACTGAGCGTTCCTGTCATCATTACCAAAGCAATGATTGCCAAGCCCATCGCAACTTCGTAACTAATCATTTGTGAAGAAGCCCGAAGCGCACCCAACAGAGAATATTTATTGTTAGATGCCCAACCGCCAATCATAATGCCGTAGACCCCGATAGAAACTACTCCGAAAAGATATAAAATACCAATGTTTACATCGGTAATTTGCAGTGGATACGGTTTTCCGTTAATAGTAAGTTGTGTTCCCCAAGGAATTACAACACTCGTCATACAAGCCGTGAGCATGGATAAACTTGGTCCGAGAATAAATAAAAATTTATTCGAAACGTTCGGAATGATTTCTTCCTTCATGAACATTTTTATTCCGTCAGCTAAAGGTTGTAAAATTCCGAAAGGTCCTGCGCGATTGGGTCCCAAACGATCTTGCATAAATGCGGCTACTTTCCTTTCGGCATAAGTGGAATACATTGCCACAAATAAAGAAATAACAAAAACAATCAGTACTAAAATTAATTTATAAATGAGATAAGATACGGTCATGAAAAATTATTTTTTCTCGGCTAATTTTTTCTGTTGTTTTCCCACATCCATACGCAAACTTTGCAATACTTCATAATGATTTTGAGCAATTACGGAATGACGATCAATATGACGAGGTCCTTCAATTACCCAATCATTAATGTGTTTTTTATCAAAACGACATTCGTTACAAATAAACTCTTCCACTTCTCCATTTTTATCTTTTCGTCCAGTAACGCGCAAAACTTCCTCGCCTTTTTCCCACAAAGCTACTTTTCCGCAACATTTCTTACAATCTCTGTGTGCATCCATCGGTTTGGTAAACCAAACGCGACTTTTGAAACGGAATGTTCTGTCGGTAAGCGCGCCAACAGGACAAACATCAATCATGTTTCCCGAAAAATCATTTTCAACAACATTTTTTATGTAGGTCGAAATTTCCGACACATCGCCTCTGAACATTACTCCATGAACGCGTTTATCTGTTAATTGTTCCGCTACGCGAACGCAACGATAACAAAGGATACAGCGTGTCATGTGTAATTTTATTTTTTCTCCAATATCTATTTTTTCGAAAGTTCTTCTTCTAAATTGATAACGAGTGGTTGCCAAACCGTGTGCGTAACTTAAATCTTGCAAATCGCATTCTCCAGCTTGGTCGCAAATAGGGCAATCCAAGGGATGATTAATCAATAAAAATTCAACAACACCTTTTCTGGCTTCTAATACATCTGGTGAAGTAAGGTTTTGCACCACCATTCCGTCTTGCACTTGCGTGGAACAAGAAACCATTAATTTTGGCATCGGACGCGGATCTTTTGTTGAACCTTGTGCCACTTTTACTAAACACGTGCGGCAATAACCTCCTGTTGATTTTAATTTGGAATAATAACACATGGCAGGCGGTACGATTGCTCCCCCAATCATTCGGGCAGCATTCAGGATGGTTGTTCCATCGGGCACTTCTATCTCTACTCCGTCAATCGTAACTTTTGCCATCGTAAAAAATAATTTTTCGCGGCACAAATGTAAAAAGAATATTCTAAAAACAAGTTCGAATAAGTGGATTGAAAAAATAATTTTTCAACCGCTTGTGTGAAACTAAAAATTACACTATTTCTTTTCACTTAATTTAAAAGCGGGAATCAGCACCATCATTATCAAAGGAGATTGTGCGATGTGCATAAAATAGCGCGATAATTCATAGCCATTTTCACGGAAAATTGGAATTAAATATCCACATCCGGTAAATACCAAAGCGATCGAAAATACTGCGATGTAAGCGTACAAACTGATTTTCAAAAAGTTTTTTTTATCGAATAATAGTTTTGTAACGAGCAACGTAATCAATAAAAAAATACCCGAAAAAAGAAATGTAAATAGCCACTTAAATTTAATTAATTGAAGATAATTAAAATTCTTCATCCACCTTAATGACGTTGGTAAATCATCATTTGCCATTTTATAATATTGAATCCCGATTTCGCGGTTGGTGTGAATAAAAATAAAGTCGCGGAGATAACCGAAAAAAAGAATAAGTGCAATAATGACTGTCAAAAAAATAATTTTTCGAAGCGATAATTTTTTCATGAAATTATTTTTGTTTCGAGAATTTATTTGCCCAAAGCATCCATAAAAAAAAGATGTAACCGTACATTAAAATCGTAAAAGTGTAGCTGTGATTGAATTCTGTTAATTTAATAGATTTAATTTCAATCATCGCCAAAGCCACAACACGTAGGGAATTGAGAATTTGAATGGATAAAATTCCGAGTGGTATAAAAATTATTTTTTTGAACCATGCTCCAGGATATGCAATTATAAATCCGGAAAAAAGTGCGAATAATTCGATGCCGTTGCAATTATCGCCCATCCAAAGTCCGTTGGTACCATCGATTCCGATGAGCCGATCTGCGCCTGTAAAAAGTTTGTAGTGCATTAATTCGAGTATTTTTTTACTCATCGCCAATGTTTTGTCAATGACAAATAAATCGCAGGTTTCTTTTGGATGTAACCAAAAATCATACAGCACATACCACAAAATGTATAGTGCGAACGCTTTCAGTAAAAATAAAACGACAGGATTTTTAAGAAAAGAAGTATTCATTTAAAATGAAAAGACATCTGAATTATAATTCAGATGTCTTTTTAGAGTTGTCATAAATTTTTTTTCCACCGTAAATAACACCAAGTGCTATCAACAAAACAATTCCTCCATTTAAAGGCACACTGCATGGGGGAGGCCAACATGGAGGGTTTCCTGGTCCACCCGGAGGAGGAGGTTGTGAAAAAACGACGTCTATAAAAAACGGACTTAATGTGAATAGGAAAAATAAAATAAATGCTCTACAATTTTTTTTCATACGATTATTTTGTTTTCGCAAAAATATACAAATTATCTTCTTAGTAATAAATTTTCTTTGTGATGACTTGGTTATTAGTATGAATAACCACAAGGTAAATATTATTGCTCGGAACAATATTTAATCTCACATTGTTTTGAGATACTTCTACCGTTTCGTCAGAAATCACTTTTTGTCCAAGTACATTGTAAACAGAAATTACGGCAGTTTGAGGTTGAGCGAAATTGAAATTAGTAAATACTCCATTTGCCGAAGAAGTTACATTCACGTTGTTTTCCAAATACGGATTGTTTGCAATAGACAAGGCGCAATTACCTGCCGAATGTTTAAAATGGATGAGGAATTGATTGATTTTAGATGTATCACTTACTTGAAAAGAGTAAGAATTTGTATTTCCAAGAGAAATTGTTTTATTGTTAGTAAGATCTTCTAAGGTAACACAATCGTATTTCTGCAAATTATTAATACCTTCGAAAGAAATGGTATAGGTAGCAGCCAAGCCTCCTTTAGCAATTAATGGAATAGTCATTTCATCACTTAGGTCGGGCATTTGGTTTACGGTAAGATGTTGATTATCGCTGCTCAGTGTATATAATTCAGGAGCTGTTGATTCAAAACTGGATCTGAACAATACGTCTTCATTTACATTAAAGTTTGCAGATGCGTTTTGCGTAAACTGTAATACTGTTCCGTCAGAAAAAGAATTTACATTGTTGCTCAATTGCATTCTAATCCAGTCTGATGGATTGGGAGCTTGTTGAGCTACGATAGGAATATCTGTAGCTGTTTTTTCAGTTTCTTTAAAAGTTACGGTTGTGGAACCTCCAGAAGGAGTGCATTCAAAGCCCTGGCACATAGTAATAACATTAGGATTTGCGGCTAACTTACTGCTTCCATTACTTACAGTTGTACCATTTGACGACACCCATGTTCCAGTTGCTTCGTCATAAATTTGAAAACTTCCTGTGATAAGACTGCTATTGTCGCTATGAAAATTAGTCCATAAAATAGGAGATGGATATGGATTTCCGATAAGATTAAATCCATTTCCTTGCCCACTTGTATATGTAATATTTTTCGTGATATTGCCAAAATTAGGCAATCCTTTTGAAGCAAAAGCAAAAGATGCCATAGGTCCGCCAGGACTTCCATTTCCAAAATATAAATACAAGCCCAAAGCTGGAGATAAAACGTAACTGGTTGTTGTTACAGCTACGTAAGCATTTGTTGGTTCATTAATGGTATAAACAGAATGGTAACTTCCAGCATTTCCGTGTACTCCTCCAATCCCACTCATGTAAAAGCCTGGATCATTGTCCCAAACACTTAAAGTCATATTTTTAATGGGAGTACTTAAACATTGATAGTCGGTTTTAGTTCCAGTTATGTAACGCTGTATAATATAATTTCCTAACAGGGAACTGCCCGATGGGACTGTACCTATACGTGCAGTTGCAGTAGCATTCGAAATCAATGTCAATAAAGAACTTCCTGCATTAAAATTACCTGCGGTAATACCAAGTGTACCAGTTAAGGTAGAGGTGCTTGCCAAAGTTAATCCAGCACTGTTTGACAATGTCAGATTGTTAAAAGGATTGCTTCCTGTTCCGCTTATTGTTTGCGCAGAAGTTCCGTTAAAAGTTACCGTACCAGTATTGTTTGTGATGGTACCATTGTTAAGCCAATTACCTGCAATATTTAAATTTTTACCATTAACATTTAGTGTACCTGCTGATTTTATATTCAAATTAGTGATTGTTAAGTTGGATGAAGCTGTTTTTGCTGCCCCTCCGATAATTAAAGTATAATAAGTATTCCCATTAGTGGTGGAAATATTGTAATTACTATTTTCATAATCCACAGTATCATTAACAGCAGATGTGTTTATCGTAAAGTTGCCTTGGTTTGTAAATCCTATTAATTGAAACCCCACATAAGAACCTGCAGCATTTGTCCATACTGCTGGGCCTGTTGTTCCATCTACTTTAATGGATCCATTGTGAGTAGAAACGTGGCCTTGGTTTGTAACTGAACAGGAAGGATACGTAGTAACGTTTAGCCAAAAATTTCCACCATTTACTTTATTCACGGTTCCTGTAATTGTTTGGGAAGTGCCATTAAACCAAACATCTCCAGAGTTCGTATTCGCCCCAGCCCCAACTATTATAATCCCAGTACCTTTATGCCCAGTTTTCCCTGTACCTGCGTAAGTCCCATTGTTTGTAAAAACTCCAAAAATATTTAGAGAATTAGCTGCGTTACCAGGGTTATTATTACTTAGCGTGGCACCACTGTTTATAGTTACATTCAGAGCCTTGCCATTAGCCACTAAGGTTACATTTCCAGAAAGTATGGTAACATTATCCGTATTGGCAGGAATACCATTTGGAGTCCAAGTAGTAGCTGTATTCCAATCTCCTCCGTTGCTTGTATAATTAGTTGCGTCCGTTATTAGGCAAACAAAAAACAACAATCCGATCGTAGCGTATAATTTTTTCATAATATTACGTTTTTAAGTGTTGCAAATATAACTAAGTAATTTCGAAAATCCAAATGTATTTACGATATTTCACCAAATAAAGTTTCTTATTATTTTTGCATTCGACAAATTATTTATTAACACACTATCATTTTATGTTTAAATTTGTCGCTTATTTTCATCCTTTAAAAGAAAATACTCTCTGCAAAATTGATTGAGAAATATGGCGCAAAAAAATAATGCTATCATTGATATACAGGATATAAAAGCCGTTTTGCGGATTTTTTCTAAAAACTGGTATATTTTAGTCTGTTTAGTAGCCGCGGCATTTGTTATTTCGCAAGTGTACTTATACAAAATACCAGATGTTTATTCGGCAGAAACCGAAATTTTGCTAAAAAACGATAATTTCGATTCGAAAAATTTAATTTCTTCAGAAGGAGCTGGAGGATATTATGGATCTGGACAAACTTATGTAGATAACACCAACGAATTACGTGTCTTGCAATCCTATGATCTTATTCAAAAAGCTGTAGATAGGATGAATTTGGGTATTTCGTATTTTATTGTAGGGAGATTTGCTTCTCGCGAAATGTATGATGGTTCTCCGTTTAAAATACAAGTAGGAAACATCAATTCGGGTTTGTACGAAAATATGATGCATTTCAAAATTTTGAATGTACACCAATACCAAATTACTTATACCGAAGGCGATCAAGAGCAAAAATTTGTCGGAACGTTTGATGAGTTTTCGGTGAATAGTGATATGAAATTATTAGTTACAAAATCTCCTCAAGTCAATCGAAATACAATAAGAAGTTTAGAAAACTCCGATTATACGATAAAAATACACAATCCGAAAAACTTGGTATATCGTTATAGAGGTGCTCTAAGCGTTGCAATCATTGATTATACAAATATTCTTCAAGTAAGTCTCCGAGACAATGTTCCAGAAAGAGCCATTGCTTTTTTGGATACACTCGCGGAAGTATACATGGAAAATTCTTTGAAATCCAAAATTAAAATAAATGCTAATACGCTTTTCTATATTGATAAGCAGATGGCAGAAGTTAGTACCATTTTGGACAGCGTGCAAAATGATTTACAACATTACAAGGAAAACAAAAATATTTTAGATCTTGGAAAAGAAGAAGATGATTATTTTACTAAATTGAGTGATTTTGATAAGACAAAATCCATGCTGCAAATGCAAATTGGAGCGTTGGACGCCTTAGAGAAATACATTATTGAAAATAAAGATCCGGAATTTCTACCCCCCGCTGTTTATATTGTCAGCAACGATGCTTTTTTGAAAAAAAGTGTGGATGAATTGTACAGTATGCAAATTTCCATTAATTCTACTTTGACGGATGCCACTGAAAAAAATCAAAATATTAGAAATGCCAATGAAAAAATAAAATTATTGAAAAATAATTTGCTGATTTATATCGGAAATTCTAGAGTAGCATTGAATTCGCAAATTAAGGATGTAAATGGACAAGTAGATGCTTATGTAAGCAGCATAAAAACCATTCCTGCCAAACAAAGAGGACTTGTGGATATTGAGCGAAATATGCAAGTAAATGAAAATATGTACGAGTTTTTATTGCAAAAAAGAGCCAATACTACTATTGCCCAAGCTACTATTATCCCTGAAACAGAAGTGATTGAAACTGCTCGTTCCATGGGCGTTGTTGCGCCTCAAAAATCAAAAATAAGTTATATGTTTATGGGGGTTGGCGCTATCATAAGTCTTATTATTATTTTTATTAGAACCGTATTTTTCGAAAAAATAGAAAGTATAGAAGAGCTAAAAGAAAAAACGGATTTACCCATATTGGGAGAAATTTTATTTGATCAAAGCGTAAAAGATATCCTCGTTACTGTTGAAAATAATCCGAAATCGCCGATAATAGAATCCTTCCGAACCATTCGTACCAATTTACAATACATGGATACCGAGGGAGGTTCAAAAGTAATTCTCATCACTTCCAATGTTCCGGGGGAAGGAAAAACTTTTTGCTCCGTTAATTTAGCAACTATTTTGGCTAAATCGGAGCGAAAAGTATTGTTATTAGAGTTAGATTTACACAAACCGCGCGTACACAAAGCCTTGAATATGTCATCCGAAATAGGTATTTCAACCATTATCATTGGAAAAAATACTATACAAGAATGTATTCTGAAAAGTAGCATCGACAATTTAGATGTGCTTTTATCGGGTCCTCTACCTCCGAATGCTTCCGAATTAATTCTTTCTAAACGTATGAATGAAATATTCGAATACGGAAAAGCGCACTATGATTATATAATTATTGATACTCCTCCTGTCGGTTTGATTTCCGATGCACTTGCATTGATGAAATATGCAAATGTTAATTTGTATGTGATTAATACCAAATCTGCTTACAAAGAATCCATTGCAAATGCGCATGAAATTGTAACCAATAATAAAATCAATAATTTGGGCATCGTTTTAAACGGGGTGAAACGTAAAAAATCAAAATATTATTACAACCGTTATGCTTATGGTTACGGCTATGGATACGGTTATGGAGGCAACTACGGTTACGGCGATAAAAAATAATTTTTCGGACACAATTTATGGAGGATAAAAAAATAGAAGGAAACGAAGAATGGTCTTTGGTAGTGAAACCAACTTCTGGATGGTTTGATTTACACTTGTCGGATGTTTGGCGTTACCGAGATTTAATCATGCTTTTTGTTCGTAGAGATTTTGTTTCCGTTTACAAACAAACTATTTTAGGTCCAGCATGGTTTGTCATTCAACCCATTCTCACTACCATTATGTTTATGGTTGTTTTTGGAGGCATTGCTAAAATTCCGACGGATGGTATTCCTGGCGCCTTATTTTACCTTTCCGGTTTAACGGTTTGGAATTATTTTGCAACCTGTTTTAATAAAACATCTTCTACATTCCTTGCCAATGCTGCTATTTTCGGGAAAGTTTATTTTCCGCGATTGGCTGCCCCAGTCTCTTCCATCATCAGTAGTATGATTAGTTTAATGATACAATTTTTACTTTTTATTCTTGTATTTATTTATTTTATTTTATTCAAAAGTATTTCTTTTCATTTCAATATGTACATGTTACTAATTCCGTATCTCATTGTGATAATGGGCGGTTTAGGACTCGGTTTCGGAATTATTATTTCGTCTTTAACAACTAAATACCGCGATTTGACGTACCTCGTAGGTTTTGGCGTTCAATTAATAATGTATGCCACACCAGTTGTTTATCCATTATCTTTAGTAAAAGATACCAAATTTAGAATGGTAGTACTTGCCAATCCGATGAGTTCGATTGTAGAAACATTTCGTTATGCCTTTTTTCCGAAAGGCGAATTTCACTGGCTGTATTTGGCTTACAGCAGTATTTTTATGTTAATAATCCTTTTCTTCGGAGTTTTATTATTCAACAGAACCGAAAAAAATTTCATGGATACCGTTTAATCGGTTGAAAAATTATTTTTTCGAACGATGTATTTTGAGCTCAAAAAGGAGCTTCGGAAAATTATTTTTTTGAACCGTGTTTTTCAGCAAAATTATTTTTCCGCGTTACGATTCAAATTTCTTGTTTGAAAAATTATTTTTTTGAGAGCTGTTTTTTTAGTAGAAAAATTTATCGCGTAATCACTAATTTCTTCACCGAAAAATTATTTTTTTCATCTTGTATTTTCACAAAATAAATTCCTGCTGAGAGCGCAGAAATATCCAATGTCTCATTTATTTTAAAGGCAGAATTACTCAACACATTTCTTCCGAAAGCATCGTAAATAGTAATGTTTAATGTATTCAACAATAAAGAAGAACTGCAATTAATGTGAATAAATGTATTTGCGGGATTCGGGAAAAGGGAAATCAAATTAGAGTTCATGGATAATTCTTTCACGCCAAGTGCGGGTATTGTATCAAAATTTCCAAAAACAGGGCGAAACATCAACGAACCTTGAAAGCCTGATTGCTGCCAAGTACCAGTAACATTGTAATACAAATTGGTGTGGCTATCTGTATTTTCATCGAAACCAATATTTAATGGTTGCGCAAATTCTTGAATCATCCCTATATAATAAGTCCCCGCGTTCAAATGCAAATAAGTACGTGAACTATCACCCCTTTTTAAATTATACGTATCAAACATAAAATAGCCGTTTGGCTGATAAATTGGCACATTGCTGCTATCTATATAAAATGGTGTACTTGCCGGAATTCCGCCTGCATCTGCCCAAATAGCCAAGCGGAAAGAATAAATAGCTGTATTTACTCCCGCAGGATCAAAATAAATTTGTGCGCCAAGTAATGTATCTGCTACATTTAGCACATAACGATAGGCTAATTTCGCAAAAGCTTGATTTAAGCCATACGCCAATTCGGCAGAGCCATCGTCGTACGCATAATAATTTTTAAACACTTGGTATGCGCGTATTGTATCGTTCGAGCGATCAAAATCCGGCGTTGTATTTAAAACATGTTCCACTTGATAATTGGTACTATCTATAAGCAACGGAAATTGATAGGAAACCGGCGGATGCGCTTGCGGCGCGTAATTGTCATATCCTCCTGCACTGTATGGATTAACGTTGATACTCCCTACCGGATAAGTATAAAGTACATTTTTGTAGGCATCTCGTATGTCGTAATAGTACGAAGTATTATCCACCGCATTGTCGTTATTACGAATGTAAGTATTGACAGATGTTCGCATATTGGCAGTTGTATATTGCTCCCAAGGCATGGATTCATAAGGCTGAATAAGTGATTGCGGCTTATACACAAACGCCACATCTTTAAAAACAGTATCGGTTTGACTTCTCAATTTATTGAGATACACATAATCAATATTCCACTGATTAAACGGGCCATTTAATGAGGCATAATTTTGAAATCGGAATTGAAAACCATTGTGCAAATAAGCGGTATCTGTTATCGGAACCATTACTAAGTGAAAAGCACTATCCGTTGGCGCAGGCGAATAACCTAAATGAAACCACACTTCTTTCCAAGGCTGGGTGGGCTGGTTAGGTGCCTTAAATTCCAATAAAATAGAATCGCTTGTTTTAGGAGAAATACCTCTTCCTTGTGCTTGATAATAGAAACTTAAATAAATAGAATCTGCCGCAGTAAGCGGAGTGCCAAGATTAATAGGGTTCGAAGTCAATTGGTCGGCAGCAAATGATCCAGAAACGGAATTAAAATTGTAAGGATATCCTTGTGCATTTAATCCATCAAGCGTTGCAACGCCAATGGTTACAGGAGCAATCGGGAAATCTGGATTTACATAAGCGTACTTATCCATCCACAAATGTTGATCGGGATAAACGGTGTCTTTCGAAAAATCATCTAAAAAAGGTAAACTGAGAGTATCGTTCGGGACTAAGGGCACAGAATCTAATGTTGGGTGTACAACCGTATCTTTAAATGTTGTTAAGCCTTGTGTGTAATTTGTTTGATGATGTTTACGCACCATTTGTTCATGCCATTTAGCAGCTACCGCAGGATTGTAGTGTAAAGGTGATAAAATTTCATATTGCGCGTGTCCTGCGAAAGAAAAAAGCAACAATAAAAACACACTCAAAAAAATATTTTTTTGCATCATGGTTATTCAGCGTTAGAAATGGTGTCTTGTTTAACAACAGGAATTTTACTGTTGTCGTTCGTAAAAAAAAGATCAATCGGACTCCCGATATTTAATGTTGCAGAAGAGGAATAACTAGGTTTCTGCATGTATATTTTTTCTCTCGCAGAATCAACAGGCGCATCGAACACAAGCGCACCTTCATTTAAGGAACTTTCTGCCAATTTAGCAAGTGCTTGCTGTTTGGTGAGTCCGATAAGATTTGGAATAGCCACTTCTTCATCGCCCAATCCTTTTCCCACAACTAAATCAATCACCGAACCTTTTGGAATTTTTGTGCCGGCTTCTATTTCTTTTCCATTATTGAGTTGTTTCAAAATACAATTGGCGCATACATCGGGAACGTATTTTATTTTTCCCATTTTCAAACCGTAAGTTTCAATCACGGAAGCTGCTTGGCGCAGCGATTGATCTGTGAGTTTCGGCATTTCTATTTGTGGAGGTAAAATCGACGTAACGTATAAATAAATCGTTCTTCCTTTTTTAACTTGAATGCCTTTTTCCGGTTCTTGTTTAATCACAATTCCTTTCGGAGATTTTGCATCATACACGGAATCAATAACGGTATAATGAAGATTTTTATCGGAAATAAAATGATCAATTTCTTGTGTTTTTAATCCGCTAAAATCAGGTACGGTAATGGATTGATTGTGCAAGGTATACGTGTCCAATATTTGCAAAACTCCCCAAAGCAAAACACTTACCAATACAATCGCTAAGGCGAGATGTTTAAAAAATGTTTTACTTTTTATAAAATCAATAACACTCATTTCGTAAATTAATTAGTTTGTAATTCTTTCTTTTTTTTCGCGAATGCAAAATCAATTATTTTATCAATAAAATCATACGGCTTGTAATTATTAATTGCCGCTTGATGAAAAATACACGTAGCGGGAGTCATGCCCGGCAATGAATTCACTTCTATAAAAATAACTTCAACTTTGTCAGGATTGTAAATTCGAACAAAGGCATCAATGCGCGTATAACCATTGATGTGCAATAGTTTTGCCGCAGCACCAAGTGTGTTTTTTACCTTCTCAGAAATTTTTTTTCGATCTTCATAATTCACAGAATACCTTGCAGGTGTTATGTTTTGACCTTGTCCCGCCAAAAATTTTTCTTCCAAGGATAAAACTTCTCCTTCGCTTAAAGCTTCTGATGCTTCAAAAACTTCATATTCAACATTTCCATTTCTATCATATTTGGTGAGCATTCCGCCAGTAATTTCTAAAAAATGAGGAGCATCTTTTTTCGAGATTAATTCTTCAATCAAAAAAATATTTTTTTGAGGGAATTCTTCTTTTACTTTTATATGAAGCGTTTCGGCAGCATTTTTATTAAATTCTTCTGAGTTTCTGAAAATCAATGTGGCAAAGGCTTCCAACTCTTTTTCGTTTTTTATTTTTTTGACGGCAGAACTGCACCCGTCATCTACTGGTTTTGCGATGAATGGAAAATTAATTTTTTGACGGATGTTTTCCAGCACTTCATTTTTATTAGTATTCCAGTCATTTTTAGAAACCAACAAATGCTCGGCAATTAAAAATCCATTTTCTTTTAAAATTTCATTGGTGCGAAATTTATCAATTGTAATTTGCGAGCTACTTGTATCAGAACCGTTGTAAGGCAAATTTATTTTTTCGAGTTTTTCTTGCACCGCTCCATCTTCGCCCGGACGACCATGCAGCGCAATAAAGACAACATCCGCCAACTTTGGTAAATCAGAATAATTTAATTTTTCTGGATGATCTAAACTTCCAGATTCACCATATTTTTCAGTAATAGCGACACATTCTTCCATTATTTTTTTTACAATCGGATGAATTTTATAATGTGCAATTTTTTCCTTGATATCATCTGCATTATCTTTCAACAAAATATTCACTGGAATGCGATACATGATGTGTTCATTTTCATTCCTCGTAAGGAAAATCGGAACAGGTTTGTATTTGGAAGATGACGCTAATTTTTCATAAATATTCCGACCACTTTCCACCGAAATATGTCGCTCCGAAGAATAGCCGCCTAAAATAACTGCGACTTTTATTTTTTCTGTAGAAGCATTTTTTTGATGTTTTATTTCTTCGTCTAAATGCCTTAGTAATTTTGTAATTACTAAACTGTTTTTTGTTGATAATGCCCGTTGCGAAAGCGAAGTGCGAATAATAAAAGTTAAAAATTGAGAAGGATTTAATCCAATTTCAGCTGCTTGATGAAAGAAAAAAGAAGATGGCATCATTCCCGAAGTCGTATTCGGATCATTCAAATAAATAACGCCTTTTTCATTTATAAATCCATCAATTCGCGCATACACATCAAAATTAAATTCGGTAAAAAGATGTTCACAAGCTTTGCGAATTTCCTGAATTTGCGAATCGGGTAAATTAATGGGCGTAATTTTTCGAGATAAACCGGGCAAATATTTCGAACGATAATCGAACAATTCTCCACCTTTTATTATTTCTGTAGGCGGCAATGCAACTGCATTTCCATCTTCATTTTGTAAAACGATGCAGGAAAATTCTTTTCCAGAAATAAATTCTTCGATGAGCGATAAATGTTCGCCGTCCAAAGACTCCAGCAAAATATTTTTTTCGGTAGCAGAAATTTTATTGAGATGAAAAATTAAATCTTGCGGATGATAAATAATGTCCGAAATTTTTGAAGATGAATTTGCTATTCTCACAGGAATTCCAATGCCTTCGCGAATATCTGTAAGTGTGCGCACAAAAACATTTTTTTGTGCATCGTCCATTTTTCTCCATTCAGACATAGAAATATCTGTGATGAAAAAACTTTTATTTACGGCTTTTATAAAATCATCAAAATTAGATTTTTGTAAAACAGAAATGCCGATAGAAGAACCTTGTGAAACAGATTTCACAACGATATTGTCACCAATTTCTTTTTTTAATTTTTCGAAAAAATATTTTTTGTCGAGCGTTTTTAGCCACTCTTCTTTTTTAATAATTCCGAATTTTGGAGAAGGAAATCCGGCATTTTTCATCAGCTTTTTTTGGATTGCTTTATCAATGCCAATGGCAGAAGGAAGTATGCCAGATCCAGAATACGGAATGCCAAGCGATTCGAACAAACCTTGAATTTTCCCATCTTCTCCGTAAGGTCCGTGCAAACACAAAAAAGCAAAATCGAAAATATTTTTTAATTCGTCTATCAGAATTTTTTTTCCAATTTTTAAAATCAATTCTTCTTGCTGTTGCGAATTCAAATTGCCTAAACTTTCGGCATAAATTTGAAAACCGCCTTCTTTTTTTGGAATTAATTCGGCGGGCGGATAAAAATCGCGAATGCTGCCTTTGTAAACATATTGCCAATCGAGCAAAATAAAATTTCCAAAACTGTCAATAAAAATAGGAATCGGCTCAAATAAGGATTTATTCAGATTGTCGTAAACCGTTCTGCCACCTGCAAAAGAAATTTCACGCTCTTTTGAAAAGCCTCCAAAAATAATTCCAATCTTCATTTTCATCTAAAAAACAGGTTGTTTTGTATGTAGCAAAGATATATTATTTTGAAGCAAAATGAGCGTGTTCATTCAAATAATTCATCAGTTTTTGAAAAGCCTTTGCACGGTGACTCAATTTATTTTTTTCGAGAAGGCTCATTTCGGAAAATGTTTTATCGTATCCATCAGGCACAAAAATCGGATCGTAACCAAAGCCATTATTACCGCGCTTTTCACTTAAAATAGTACCTGTAACAATGCCTTCAAAAATTATTTTTTCATCACCCATAATTAACGCAATAGCGGTTTTGAAACGCGCTTTTCGATTATTTATTTCATTCAGATCGAACAATACTTTTTGGATATTTGCTTCTGTATTTTTTTCATTGCCCGCATAACGAGCCGAAAAAGTGCCTGGTTTTCCGTTTAAAGCTTCAATTTCCAAGCCCGTATCGTCTGAAAAACAATTGTAGCCGTATTTCTCAAACACATAATTTGCTTTTTGTAGCGCATTCCCTTCAATGGTATCAGATGTTTCAGGAATATCTCCTGTACAAAAAATATCCGTTAAACTTAAAATTTTTACTTGAGATGAAATCAGTAAACGTGCTTCTTTTATTTTATCTTTGTTGCCGCTGGCAAAAACGAATTCCATAAATGTGATTTTTGTCCAAAAGTACAGAAGATTGAGATTATAAATTATAGACGGATTTTTTTATTTTTATATGGAGAGAAAAATTGATGTGATGATAGTGGGAGCTCAAAAGTCAGGTACTTCTTCCTTGTTGCGCTATCTTGGAGAGCATCCTGCGTGTTTGTGCCATTCCCAAAAAGAATTTAGTTATTTTTATGATGATAAAGAATACAGTCGTGGTTTTGAGAAGGCATTGAAAACTTTTTTTTCGCATCAAGAATATACCGAAGAAACAAAATTAATTTGCAAGAATGCAAATCTATATGCGAATGAAGAAGCCTTGATTCGTTTGAAAGAGCACAATCCGAAATGCGAAATTGTTTTTATCATGCGAAATCCGGTAGAGCGTACGTATTCCTCCTATTTGATGGAAAAAAATGCAGGTTCTGCCAAATTTGAATTTTCTGATTTACCCGATTTATATACAAAACACAAAGACGAAGAACTCTATTGGGGTTTCGATTATTTTATTGATTACAGTTTGTACGAGAAGCATTTGAAAAATATTTATCACTATTTCTCGAAAGAACAAGTTACCTTACTTTTCTACGAAGATTTAAAAAAAGATGCGAAAAACATTTGTGAAAAAATATTCAAAAAAATAAATGTGGATGATCATTTTGTGCCGAATGTAACTGTGATTTATAATCCCACACAAAAAACACGCTCATTTTTGTATGCGCGCGTTTTAAGACGATTATTGCACAATGAAAACCCTTTAAAAAAGGGATTGAAAAAATTAATTTCTGGACACGCTTCTTATCATTATGGAGAAGCTTTACGAAAAATAAATAAGATAAATGAAAAGCATCTTTCAATGGATGAGGATGTGCGCACCTTTTTACTCGAATTTTATAAGCCGTATAACGAAGAATTGTCAAAAATGATAGGTAAAGATTTAGCATTTTGGAATAAATAAAATGGAATACGAAATAAAACCAAAAGAAAAATTAAGCCTTGGTATTGCTGAACTTTGGCAATATCGAGAGTTGTTTTATTTTTTTACTTGGCGCGATATAAAAGTAAAATACAAACAAACTGTTTTAGGTTTTCTGTGGGCAGTTTTACAACCTTTTTTTATGATGATTATCTTTTCCGTTTTTTTTGGAAGAGCTTTAAAAGTACCATCCGAAAATTTACCTTATCCTGTTTTTGTTTTTTCCGGATTGTTGCTGTGGAATGTTTTTGCATCCGGCTTGACCGCTGCTGGAAATAGTATGATAAACAATGCGAATATTATCAAAAAGATTTATTTTCCGAGATTAATTATCCCAGTTTCTGCGGTATTAGTTGCTTTGTTCGATTTTTTAATGAGTTTCCTGATTTTTATCGGAATACTCTTGTATTTTCATACGCAGGTAGCTGTTTTAAAATTTATCGTTTTTATTCCGGCAGGATTAGTTATTGCAAGTATTTCCACTTTTGGTTTAGGTTCATTTTTGGCAGCTTTAAATATCAAATACCGAGATTTTCGTTACATCATTCCGTTTTTAGTACAAGCACTTTTGTTTTTAACTCCCGTCATTTATCCGGTTTCTATTCTAACGCATCAATGGATGAAATATATAATGGCATTAAATCCGATGTATGCCGCTATTGAATTGTTTCGGAATGCAATTGTAACGCAACCGTTGAACATGAATTTAATATTTATCAGTATTTGTTCATCTTTTATTTTATTTATAATTGGATTATTTTATTTCAGGAAAACAGAAAGTTATTTTGCCGATTTAGCATAAAAGGATGGAAACGAGATTGAAAAAATATGGCTGGTCTTCGGCTGAACATGAACTTCAGAAGGAAATATTTAGCTTATTACTTGAGAGGAAAAATTATTTTTTACAAACAACGTTGTTAGAAGTTCAAAAAGAGTTTCATGTTTCTATTTCGACATTTGATGATAATTTAATAGAGTATATAGAACTTGTAAAAGCAATTGTAAGATCTTTCTTGAGATACGATCCGTCTAGCATAAAACTTGCTAAATCTATTTGCCAAAAATTAAAAAGCACATACCAATTATCCTCTGAAATAAACTTTTGTACACTTCCTTACCCAATAATTCATTTTCCTTTTGACACTTCGGAAATTGGTCCAGAACATAAAGACGGATATGATTACATTAAGCATTTTTATACCACTTGGACTCCCTTAAATGAATGCACTTATCAACCGATAAGTATTATCGAAAAAACACACAAGAAAGATAATTTTTTGATGAGAAAAATTATAAAAAAAATAAAGATTGTAGCTACTTTTTTACATTCGTTAAAAAAGACTGTTAAGCCTGATTTAAAACTTGGTGAGTTTTTGCTTTGGCTGGGGAATACAGATCACGAAGGATTACAGAATATCAAGAATGATGTTACTATGGCATTGGTCTTCCGCTTTACAAGTTCTCCAATTATGTATGAAGGTACGCTTAGTGTTGAAGAACTTGAAAAATATTTTCTTGATGTCCCTGCCATTGATTCTGATAAATTGATAAAAAAAAGCATTCAAATTTTTAAGCAAATTGACGATCATGCGAAACAACAAGCTTATGAAAAAGAAACTTTTGAAAGTTTGGTGCAAAAAATAGACGAAAAAATAGTGGCGTGGAATTTAAAATCCTTTGAATCAAAAAGATTGTCATTTATGCTGACCTTGTGGGCACAGCGATTAGAAGTAAAAAAGGAAATCACCTTATTCTATTTATACGCGATTAATTTAACGCAAGATAATTTATATTCACTTCATAAAAGTTTGAATTATATTTTGAAAATTTACGGAGAACATTCTTTGAAATCTTATATCAAATTTATTATTAACAAAGGAAATAATGTTCAGGTGAGATATATAATCGAATCTTTTTGCAAAGAGAATAAGATTGACTTTGGCAGTTTGAATGACCTAAAAAAAGAAAACCTTCCACTATTAAATTGGTCTTTGTAATGACATTAAAAAAAATTATTTTTTGAAGCCGATTATAGAAATACAAAACATCTCAAAAAAATTTCGCATAGAAGACGAAAAGCAAGCTTATTTAAGTTTGCGTGATTCCCTTGGTACTTTTTTTCAGAAGAATAAAAATAAAAGAGAAGATTTTCTTGCCTTAAAAAATGTCAATTTTGATGTGATGCAAGGCGAAAGCATTGGAATTATTGGAAAAAATGGAGCAGGAAAATCTACTCTTTTGAAAATACTTTCCAAAATTACTCCACCCACTTCTGGAAAAATAATTTCTCGAGGTAGAATTGCCAGTTTATTGGAAGTAGGAACAGGTTTTCATCCAGAACTTTCTGGCAGAGAAAATGTTTTTTTAAATGGTTCTATTTTAGGAATGAAACGTGCTGAAATTCAGAAAAATTTTGATGCGATTGTTGATTTTTCAGGCGTTCAAAAATTTATTGACACGCCTTTAAAACATTACAGTAGCGGAATGCAATTACGTTTAGCTTTTGCCGTAGCTGCATTTTTAGAAAATGAGATTTTAATTATTGATGAAGTGCTAGCGGTTGGCGATGCTGAGTTTCAAAAAAAATGTATGCTCAAAATGGACGAAGTGAGCAAAAGCGGCAGAACGATTTTATTTGTAAGTCACAATATGGGAGCCGTAAAACAATTATGCTCTCAAGTTATATATTTAGAGAAAGGACAAGTGAAAGAAAAGGGCGAATCCGTCAAAATAATTAATAATTATTTGAATTTTAAAATTGAAAGTCCTTCAAAAATTTTTTTTCAAGATGGTCTCAATAAATTTATTCATCTCGAATCTATTGAATTACTAAATGCGGTTGAAAATAGTTTTGTTATAGAATTTGATCAAACCATTGAAATAAAAATAGTGATTAAAGCGAAAGAAAAGCTACAAAATGTATCCATTGGCTTGGGCTTAACAACCTCCGATTATACACCCGTTTTTACAGTACGAAATAATGAGAAAGCGAATATGAATACGGGCGACATATTGGAAGTGGGTACTAAAATAAATCACAATTTAAGAGCCGGTCTTTATATCCTATCAATTGGGGTTGCAAATGGCAATTTTAATTATTATCATAATTCAGACGTGTCTCAATTAGAAATTTTAAATTACGGGACGAAAAATTATATTGAAAATAATACCGGACTTATTAATTGCGATTCGGACTGGATGAACAATAAAATACTACAGGAATGAGCGATCGAAGTGAATATATAAATTCGGATATTCCTATAAAAAGCGAGCTTCTCAGATTATTTAATTCGGAAGACAAATTAATTGTTTTTGATGTTGGGGCTTGTGAGGGTGAAGATTCTATCAGATATGCCAATCTTTTTCCAAAAGCTGACATTTATTCATTTGAACCGAATCCGGAAAATATCAAGTTGATAAAAAAGAATTTTAAAACTTATGATAAACTTCATGTAAAAATAATTGAAGAAGCATTATCAGATACAATTGGAAAAATAAATTTTTATGTGTCATCAGGAATACCTGATAATATTGAAAAAGAAGAAGATTGGAATTATGGCAATAAATCTAGTTCAATACTCCCACCGAAAAAGGTTAATCAAACGCATGCTTGGCTAAAATTCAATAAAACGATAGAAGTCAACGCGAATACGATAAATGCTTTTTGTAAAAAAAATAATATCGAAAGAATTGATTTTGTGCACATGGATGTGCAAGGGGCAGAATTAAAAGTATTGGAAGGTGCTTCTCAAATGATCAATAAAATTAAAGTTATTTGGTTAGAGGTTTCTACCATAGAACTTTATAAAAAACAAGGTTTAAAGAAGGATATCGAAAAATATATGCATCAGAATAATTTTTTTCTTTATAAAAACGAATGTTCTCAATCTTTTGGAGATCAGTTATATGTAAATAAAATTGACTACAATCAAGTTGAAAAATAAAATATTTTTAAAAATAATGTCATTATTTAAGAAAACAGTTAAAGAATTATTTGTGAAAAGATCCTATTCTCAGTCTGGAGAGGATTTAATCATGAAATTTATTTTTGATACCATTGGAATTAATAAACCTTCTTATATTGATATAGGGGCACACCATCCTTTTCATATTAATAATACAGCTATTTTTTATAAGTTAGGAAGCCGAGGAATTAATATTGAACCAAATCCTGAATCTATAAAATTGTTTAAAAAATCTCGACAAAAAGATATTAATTTGAATATTGGTATTGGTTTGAAAGAAGGAAATTTAGATTATTACAAATTGTCCGCATCCTCCCTTAACACCTTTTCTAAAGAAGCTGCGGAGGAATATCAAAAGGAAAATGGCTATAAAATTATTGGAAAGGAAAAAATTAAAATAAGTACTTTAAAAAATATTATAGAAATTTATCACAATGGTATATTTCCGGATTTTTTATCATTAGATGTTGAAGGGATGGATGATGAAATATTGCACTCGATTAATTATAAAAGTAATTATCCAATAGTTATTTGCGTCGAAACAATTTCATTTTCGGAAAAAGGAAAAGGTATAAAAAACGATAATATTATTAGCTTTTTGGAACAGCAAGGATACATAGTATATGCTGATACTTACATCAACACAATTTTTGTTAAAAAGAATAAATGGGAAAATCATGGATGATCAACAAAATAATATAAATGAGATTAATCGAGTTGTTTGGTTAAAAAAAACATTGGAAAAAATCCCTTCCGGTTTGCGTATTCTTGATGCAGGTGCAGGAGAACAGCAGTTTAAAAATTTTTGTGCACATTTAAATTATATGTCGCAAGATTTTGCCCAATACAAACCTGATGAAGTCAAAAATGGCTTGCAAATGCATCAATGGGATTATGGGAAATTGGATATTGTTTCGGATATTGTTGATATTCCTGAGCCAGACAAAAGTTTTGATGCTATTATGTGTACAGAAGTCTTTGAACATATACCGAATCCGATTGCTGCCATTAAAGAATTTGACAGATTATTAAAAAAAGGAGGCTATTTAATTATTACTGCGCCTTTTTGCAGTATGACTCATTTTGCACCTTACCATTATTATTCAGGGTTTAATAAATATTTTTATGAAAAACACCTTATCGAAAATGAATTTGAAATTCTCGAAATTACTGCCAATGGAAATTATTTCGAATTTTTAAAACAGGAAATGAGTAGGGTGACTTCGATAGCTGAAAAATATACCAATCAAAAAAAATCTTTTATAGAAAGCAAAGCGATTGGAATTGTGTATAAAATGCTTGTGAAATTTTCTAAAAAAAATAAAGGATCGGAAGAATTATTGAATTTCGGATTTCACATACTTGCTCGTAAAAAATGATTGTAGTTCGTTTTCAAGGAGGCTTAGGAAATCAGCTTTTTCAGTACGCATTGGCGTTAAGCATAAAGAAAAAATTAAACGCACAAATTGCTATTGATGTATCTTTTTATGATTCTGAATTTACAAGTGCCGGAGCAACAAAACGTGTTTTATATTTAGATGAGTTTACAATACAGCAAATTCCAAGAATACAATCTTCAGAAGAAATTTTAAACCCGCAAATCGTTTCCAAATTGAAACGATTTCTGGAAAGGAATTTATTACCCTATTACAAAAACAGTTACGTTATCGAATCTAAAAAAGGTTTTGATTCAAATATGGTTAAAATTCCAGTAAATTCTTATTTAGAAGGCTTTTGGCAATCATATTTGTATTTTAAAGAAATTGAAATACAGTTAAGGCAAGACTTGCATTTAAAAAAAACAATAACACCTTTTGCACAAGATCTGTTAAGTAAAATTAAAAAATATAAAAATTCAATTGCTGTACATGTTAGAAGGGGTGATTATATTAATAAATATAATCACTTTTACACAATTCTTTCTTCCGATTATTACGATAAAGCATTAGAATATATAATAAATTACAGCAAAGAAAATGCTTTTGGAATATTTATTTTTTCGGACGACATAGCGTGGTGTCGTGAAAATTTGAAATTTGAAACCGAATCAATTTTTGTCAGCCATGAAAATTTAGGGGAAGTGGAAGAATTATTTTTAATGCAAAATTGTTCGCACAATATAATTGCCAACAGCACATTTTCTTGGTGGGGTGCATGGCTCAATACAAATCCGAATAAAATTGTTGTAGCACCTAAAAAGTGGTTTAAAAAACCGGATAATAATTTTGATTCGACTATATACCCAGCATCATGGATCAGCCTTTAGTAACTGTTTTAATGCCCGCTTACAACGCATCTTCATTTTTAGAAGAAGCGATTGAAAGTATATTGAATCAAACATATAAAAACATTGATTTTTTGATTATAAATGATGGTTCTACAGACAATTCGTTAACAATTATAAACAACTATAAAGATTCGAGAATTCGGGTTATTAGCTATAAAGAGAATCGTGGAATTATTGAAACATTGAATGATGGATTAACAAAGGCAAAAGGTAAATACATTGCAAGGATGGATGCAGATGATTACAGTATGCCTCAGCGAATTCTCAAGCAAGTACAACTGCTTGAGAATAATCCTCGAGTTGGAATTGTAGGTACTTATATTCAGAAAAATAAAAAACAAGTGTATCGTAAGCGTATTTTAAATTCAAATGAAATTAAAGCAAGATTATTTTTTGATAATATTTTATCGCATCCAACCATTATGTTTCGTTCGGATATTCTAAAAAAATCAAATCTGAATTACGATAAAAATTATCCTCATGCAGAAGATTATGCTTTTTGGATAAACGCTTTTGATAGCACGGATTACGCGTTAATTCCCGAAATGATGTTGCGTTATAGACAACATGCTGAGCAAATTTCGGTAGTAAAAAGGGAAACTCAATTAGCATCGGTATTTGATGTTCATTCCAATTTATTTTCAAAGATGGGAATTAATCCTAATAAAAAAGAATCGTACATTCATCAAAAAATATTTTTTATTGATTACAGCTATGAGCCTGAATTTTTAACAAGTGTTGAGAATTGGTTGTTGAAATTAAAGAATGCAAATAATAAAATAACTTTGTTTCCGATAAGTGATTTTAACAATGTATTAGCTTGGGTCTGGTTCGAAATTTGTACCGATTTTGCATCAAAAGGATTCAAAACTTTGCAAAAATATAGACAATCAAACCTCTATATTTCAGAGGCTTGTTCCAAATATTATTTTAATAAATTTAGACTAAAAAATAAATTTTCACGAAAAAAAATATGAGTATTACTGTTGTAATTCCTACTTACAATCGCGTTGGAAAATTAATCCAAACACTTGATTCGCTCAAAAATCAAACTTGTTCGAATTTTAATGTTTTGGTAATGGATGACGGATCTCTGGATGATACTTTTCAAAAAATCCAGCATATTAAAAACACTTATCCATACAAGATAGATATTTATACACAAGTAAATTCGGGAGCATCAAAAGCAAATAATAATGCGCTATCAAGAATAAAGGAAGGCTTGATAATTTTATTGGATGACGACATTATTGCTTCAGATAATTTGATTCAAAAACACATTGAACATCACGAAAAATATCCGCAATGTTTATTATCTGGTGCGGCAAATACAGTTCAAGATTCCATTTCAACAGATATAGAGAAATATAAAATACACATGGAAAATGAGTGGAAAAAAATTACCAATAATGGAACAGAGCCTTTAAAAGTGAATTTTGAAAATTTTGTTATTACTACCGCTAATATGTCTTTTACAAAAGAAGTTTTTGAAGCAATAGGTAATTTTGATGAAACACTTAGAGATGGTTATGATTTTGAATTTGGATTGCGCGCTTTGTGTAAAAACATTCCATCGTATTTTGATTTAAATATAACATCTATTCATAATGATAAGATTACGTTAAGGTATTATGCGAAACGGCAAAGATGTTATATCGAATCGAAAAAAAAAATTTTTGCAGACAATCCAGATTATAAAAGCTTTTTCAAAAAAGAAACGGATTATAAAATTAATTTTTTACGTAAACTAATTTATCAAATATTGAAGTCAAATTTTTCTGTTAATTTTATTGAAAATTCCAGTTTGTTTAAGATTCTGCCTCAACAAATAAGATACAAATTTTACGGAAGCACGATTGCGGCATTGAGCTTGGAATTGTAAAATAGGAACTCTTAAATTAACCATTTATAATTCTGAAACGAAAAATAAATTACATCAACTTTTTTAATTATCATATAGAATTTTGACACCAAACTAAGTTTGAAAAAAATAGCTTACATAATTTCCTCTGTCAATAAATCCGTTGCTTTTGAATGGATTGCTGAGGATATTGATTCATCTAAGTTTGAACTTTTTTTTATACTTTTAAATAATCAAAATTCGCCTTTAGAAAATTTTTTAATCAAAAAAGATATTCCTACGTTTCGTGTAAATTATAAAAACAAAAATGATATTCCGCTTGCTATTTTTAAAATAATGAGAATATTAAAGCAGAAAAAAATAGATATTGTTCATTGTCATTTATTTGATGCGTGCATTGTTGGCCTTACTGCGGCAAAAATATTGGGCATAAAAAAAAGAATTCACACGCGGCACAACGCAACCATTCATCATCAATATCATCCACAAGCAGTTAAATACGATAAATACATCAATTCAATTTCTACTGATATTATCGCCATTAGCGAAAATGTAAAAAACATTTTGGTAGAAATGGAACATGTGAATCCAAGTAAAATAATATTGATACATCACGGATTCCAATTAGAAGAATTTGAAAATATTTCGCAAGAGAGAATTGAAAATGTAATTGCGCGAAATTTTAGTTTGAAACCGAAATCTCCCGTAATTGGAGTAATTTCAAGGTACATTCATTGGAAAGGAATCCAATATATTATTCCCGCATTTAAAAAAATAATTGAAATATATCCCAATGCACATTTGGTATTGGCAAATGCAGGCGGTCCGTATAAAAATGAAATTGAAACATTATTAAGCGAGCTACCAAAAAATAATTACACAGAAATAAATTTTGAAGAAGATATATTCGCGCTCTACCAACTCTTTGATATTTTTGTTCATGCTCCGATCGATGAAAAAAGTGAAGCCTTCGGACAAGTATATATTGAAACAATGGCGGCAGGAGTTCCATCGGTTGTGTCATTGTCAGGCATTGCAGCTGATTATATAAAACACAATGAAAACGCACTTGTTGTTCCATTTAAAAATTCAGAACAAATTGCAACGAATATAATACAACTGATAGAAAATTTACCCTTAAAAGAAAAAATAATTGAAGAAGGAAAAAAAAGTATAAAAAAAATATTTTCGATGGATGTAATGATTACTAAATTAGAAAAGCTTTATGGAGAATAATATTTTTTTTACAGTAATTATCCCTACTTATAATCGAGCGCATTTAATTGAAAACACTTTAAAAAGTACACTTGAACAAACTTATGCTTATTATGAAATTATTGTTGTTGATGATGGCAGTACCGACAATACCGAAGAAATTATAAAATCGATCAACAGCAAAAGAATTGTATATTATAAAAAATCAAACGCAGAGCGCGGCGCAGCAAGAAATTTTGGAACAAAATTGGCAAAAGGAAATTATATCACTTTTCTAGATTCAGACGATGTTTTTTATCCCAACCATTTAGAGGTTGCGAACGAAATCATTAGAAAAAATAATTTTCCTGAAATTATTCATCTTCGTTACGAAATAAAAAAAACAAATGGAGATGTTATTCGAAAAATGCCTGTGTGTGAGGGTAATATCAACACAAAATTAATTGAAGGTAATTTAATGAGTTGTCAAGGCGTTTTTTTGCGAAAAGGAATTGCACAACAAAATTTATTTAGTGAAGATAGAGAATTAGCTGTCATGGAAGATTGGGAATTATGGCTGCGTTTAGCTTGTAAATACAAAATACATTGCAACAATGTTATTACTTCTGCTATTATTAATCACGATGAGCGCAGCGTTTTACAAACCGATAAAAATAAATTAATAGAAAGAATAGACTTATTTATGAAAATGGTTTTACAGAATTCAGAAATCGTTTCGTATTATAAAAATGATTTGCATAAATTCAAATCGAGCTGTTATACCTATGTTGCCTTACATTTAGCACTTGTGAAAAAAAATAAAATAACTGCTATCTATTATTTATTAAAAGGAATAAAAGTTAATCAGAAAATTATTTTTTCGAGACGTTTTTTTGCAATACTAAAACATTTGGTATTTTGATTCCGAAAAAAAATATTTTAATTCTAACTTATTGGGATTATCAAGATGCTTTGATACAAACTTATACGCTTCCTTATGTGAGAATAATTGCTGAACAAATTTCCTCCGAAAACAAATTATTTTTAGTTACACTTGATAAAAAAAAATCTCAAAAAGAAACAACTCGGACAGAAAATAATATTGAAAATATCAGTATTTTATACCAGCCTTTAGGCTGGCGAGGATTAATTATGTGGATAAGAACAGTATTCCAATTAATTCTATTAATTCGCGAACAAAAAATTTCTATTATCCATGCTTGGTGCACTCCCGCTGGAGGAATGGGATATATATTATCTGTTTTGACAGGAACAAAATTAATTATTGATAGTTTTGAACCACATGCGGAAGCGATGGTCGAAAATGGCTCTTGGAAAAAAAGTAGTATTGCCTTTAAGTTACTTTTTAAACTCGAGAAGTTACAAGCAAATCGTGCATTGTATTTAATTTCAGCTACAGAAGAGATGAAAAAATATGCGAAAGAAAAATACAATTATCAAAAAGATAATTTTTTCGTGAAGCCTGCTTGTGTTGATTTATATATGTTTTCCGACAAAAATATCAAAAATGAAAAATTACTAAATGATTTAAATTTTAAAAATAAAATAGTATGTGTTTATGCTGGGAAATTTGGTGGAATTTATTTAGAAAATGAAGTGTTTGATTTTTTTAAAGTGGCAGAAAATTACTGGAAAAATAATTTTCGAGTGCTATTGCTTTCATCGCAAAGTAAAGATGAAATTAATACCATGATTGAAAAATCAGGATTACAAAAGGAAACAATTGTACACCAATTTGTTCCACATAAACAAATTCCTAATTATATTGGATTGGCTGATTTCGCTATCACTCCTGTAAAATCAGTGTCGACAAAAAAATATTGCACTCCTATAAAAGATGGTGAATATTGGGCTTTAGGTTTGCCGATTGTCATTACAAAAAATATTTCGGAAGATTCAGATATTATTCGTGAAAATAAAATTGGGAGTGTGTTGGAAGAACTAAATCCAGAAGCGTATCTAAAATCAATTAAAGAAATAGATGCTTTATTGAAAAATAATTCGCGAAACGAGTTGTATAATAAAATTAGACCGATTGCCGAAAAGTATCGTAATTTTGAAATCGCTGAAAAAGTGTATAAACAAATTTATGGAATCTAAAATAATTGTTACGGGAGGTGCGGGTTATATTGGTTCGCACACGATTATTGAGTTACTCGAAAATACTAATTTTGAAGTGATTTCAATAGATAATTTTTCCAATTCATCCGCAATAACTTTTGATCGAATTGAGAAAATTACGGGCAAAAAAGTAAAAAATTACAACATTGATTTATGCAATCAATCGGAAGTAGAAAAAGTTTTTGAAACTGAAAAAAATATTATTGGTATCATTCATTTTGCCGCTTTTAAATCGGTTCCTGAATCGGTTGAAAATCCGGCAAAATATTATCACAATAATATTAATTCCTTACTCAGTATTTTAAATGCTGCCAACAAATTCAATATCGAAAAAATTATTTTTTCTTCTTCTTGTTCTGTTTATGGAAATATTGATAAACTGCCTGTTCAAGAAACCACACTACTCGGAAAAGCGGAATCTCCTTATGCTTACACGAAACAAATTGGTGAAACTATTTTACGCGATTATACTATTGCCAATAAAGGACTTCAAGTAATTGCTTTACGTTATTTTAATCCGGTGGGCGCACATAAATCCGCTTTAATTGGAGAATTTCCGATTAACAAGCCCAATAATTTGGTTCCTGTAATTACGCAAACGGCTATCGGAAAGATAAAAAAAATGATTGTTTTCGGACACGATTATCCAACGCGTGATGGAACGTGTATTCGTGATTACGTGCATGTTTGCGATATTGCTTCGGCTCATGTTATTGCGTTGAAAAAAATAATTTCCGATGACATTTCTGAAAATTTTTCCACCTATAATTTAGGAACAGGAAATGGCGTAAGTGTTTTGGAAGCCATTCATTCTTTTGAAAAAATAAGTGGTAAAAAATTAAATTTTGAAATGGGCGAAAGGCGTGATGGCGATGTAGAAGCGATTTATTCCGACACTTCGAAATCAGAAAAAGAATTGGGTTGGAAACCGAAATTCGATTTGGATGCGATGATGGAAACGGCTTGGAAATGGGAACAAAATTTAGCTGAATAATAAAATGTACGCAACTCATTCTGCTTGTTTGTTATGCAATTCCGATTGTTTGGTAGAATTGGAAAATTACCAACATGCGTATTTGGTGCAATGCCAAAAATGTAATTTTGTTTTCGGAAAACGTATTCCTGAAACAACTGAACTTATTGCACATTATCAAAAATATAAACGTGGTGGAGAGATTTCTGCCATTACGATAAAGCGTTACGAAGAATTACTTGACGCGTTTGAAAAATATCGAAAAACAAATAAAATATTAGACATCGGTTGCGGAGATGGTTATTTTTTGGAAGTCGCTAAAAAAAGAGGTTGGCAAACTTTCGGTACTGAATTTACGGATGAAGCGATGGAAACTTGTGTAAAAAAAGGAATTACAATCCATCAAGGAATTTTAAATTCTGCCAATTATTCCAAAGATAATTTTGATGTGATTACTTCTTTTGAAGTGATTGAGCATATCAATAATCCGCAAAGTGAACTGGAAAATATTCGTGAAATTCTGAGGCTTGGCGGACTTTTTTATTTTACAACGCCTAATTTTAATTCGATAAGTCGATTGGTTTTAAAACAGAATTGGAATGTGATAGAGTATCCCGAACATCTTTCGTATTACACACCCAAAACGATTAATGTATTTTTTCAAAAAAATAATTTTCGGAAAATAAAATTAGACACAACTGGAATCAGTATAAAACGCTTTAAAAAAAGCATTCAAAAAAATAATTTTTCGAATGCCCAAGTTGATGAAGATCAGGAATTACGAGGTAAAATAGAACAGAATATACTTTTGAAAGTGATAAAAAATTCGATCAACACATTGTTGTCTCTTTTTAAAATGGGTGACAGCATCAAAGGATTTTACGAAAAAAAGATTTAGTTTTTTAGCTTCCGTTTCTCTTTTCTAAAATAATTTATGATGAATAATGCGCTTAAAAATTCGGGAGCGTAGGCAATTTTAAATCGCACCAAGGAGCCAAAATTAGAAGTGGACAAACCCACTATTAGTGCGAAAAATAAAACATAAGATAAACAAAAAAGTATCAAAGGATTATCGAGAATAATACGTAACAAGCGAAACACATTGATACGTAGTAATATCCACAAGGTTAATCCGAGATAAACCGTGTTTTCCAGTGCAGATAATAACATCATTACAGTTCTTGATTCCCAAATAAATGGTCGGTACAATCCTGCAACAATTGCAGCCGGAGAAGCTTTCAAAGCTCCTGCTATTGAGGGATCATAACTTCCAATATCAAATGAATGTCCTTCGTAATCAGTGCTTTTTAAATCGTTTTGTTTCACAGATGCTTCTTCCAATAAGCCGGAAATGCTCATAGAGTTTTTCATTGAATTTAAAAGGGCGTATCCGCCTCCAAAACTTATCAAATATATCAAGGGAATAACAGAGTATCTGAAAAATTTATTTTTAATTTTTAAAATACGTGCGTAGATAATCCATACTAAACCACCTGGAAGCAAGGCAAATAAAATATATGGCTTGATGGCAAAAATCACATAGCCACTTAAAAATAATATGAAAAAATTTTTAGCTCGTTTATTTTTTATGATGAGAGAATTGTATAAAGCATAAATAAACCAACAGGAAGCAGATAGCGTTATCGTATCTTTTAAAATCCCTGATCCCCAAAAAACAACGGAAGGAATAAATAAAACTGCAATGGCTAATTGAACAGATATTTCTTGATATAATTTCCCGAACATTAAAAACATTTTCCAAATACCTACAAAGGAAGCCCAAGCTAATAGGACGCTGGCAAGCAAATAGCTTTTAAAAGATATAAATAGAAACGGAACCAATAATTTAGCTACAAAAAAGGTTTTCGAGTCGTAATACATATAAGGCCAAGGATATCCAGTTGTATGACCATCAAATAAATAATAATTTTCAATACTTGCTTTTTGGCTAATTACAGTTAAAAAATCATTCGGATTTTGCACCATCAAATTTGTTAAAGCTCGGGATGTTTCAAAATAAGAAATCGTATCTCCACCGTGGTAATAAAAAATGTACACCATGCAAAAAACGAAAGCTCCAAAAATTTTTGTCATCACCCCTCTTGTATAATATTTGTAAAGAGGGTTGGTTTTTATTTTCCGTTTTTGTATCAACCATGAAATCAGAAAAATAAAAAATACAGATATCGCAAATAGTAGATACTGCGTGAATTCAAGATTCTCGATGTATGCCGTATTTTTTATCTCATTCATAAAAAATCAAATATGATGATAAGGTTCTTTTTTAAGAATGGTCATGGCTCTGTATAGTTGTTCTGCAAAAATCAATCGCACCATTTGATGCGAAAAAGTCATACGTGATAAAGCAATTTTGTCACTCGCCTTTGCATACACTTCATCCGAAAATCCGTAAGGTCCACCAATAGCAAATACCACATTCTTAAATCCTTTATTCATGGTTTGTTGAAGGTAAGTGGAAAATTCGACTGAGCTAAACGATTTCCCTTTTTCGTCTAAAAGTATTAATAAATCAGTCGGTTTGAGTTCTTTGAGCAATAAATTCCCTTCTGCTTTTTTTTGTTCTGTTAAACTAACATTTTTTGTATTTTTTAATTCAGGTAAAATTTTAAAATCAAAATTCAAATAGTGTTTCAAACGGTTTTCATACAATTGAAATCCTGTTTTGATATATTCGTCGGTTGTTTTTCCGATAGCGATAAATGTAATTTTCATTCGAGTAGTTAAAAAATAAAAATCTTACTTTTGCAAAATGAATACAAGAACAAAGGTATTTTATTTTTGAATTTTTGGCTTGATTATTGCTTATAAATATCAAAAAATATGAAAAAATGAAAAAAATAATTTTAGCGATGTTTCTGCTCTTTGTATCAGGAATTGGCGCTTATGCAGATACCGCAGATGAAGTAAATGCAGCAGTAAAAGAAGGAAATGCTCAGAAAATTTCTGCCTTTTTTAATAGCAGTGTAGATTTGAAAATATTAGAACAAGAAGGAGTTTACAGCAAATCGCAGGCAGAATTAATTATTAAAGATTTTTTCGCGAAACACAGCGTTAAATCATTTGTAGTAGTGCACAAAAGTAGCGTGAAAGTAGATTCGCAATACATTATTGGCACACTTATCACATCGCACGGCAAATACAGAACCTATTTTTTATTGAATAAAGTAAACAACAAATTTTACATTCAACAATTCCACATCGATCTTGAGGACAACTAAGCATTTGCCCATTTCCGAAAAAAAATTAATTTCTTTTATAAAAAATGCCTTGCGAGAAGATATTGGCGATGGAGACCATTCTTCTTTAGCGAGTATTCCGCTTTCTGCTAAAGGGAAAGCACATCTTCTAATTAAAGAAAACGGAATTTTAGCTGGAGTAGCGCTCGCAAAAATAATTTTTCAAACAGCGGATAAAAACTTTTTTTTTAAAGAACACATTTCGGATGGAACTGCTGTTAGGAAAGGCGATATTGCTTTTATTGTGGAAGGAAGCGTCCATTCTATATTAAAAACAGAACGATTGGTACTTAATTGTATGCAACGTATGAGCGGTATTGCGACAGCAACACATCAATTAAAAATAAAATGCAAAGGAACAAAATCAACCATTATTGATACAAGAAAAACAAGTCCGGGCTTACGTTTTATGGAAAAATGGGCGGTTGTAATTGGTGGCGGAGATAATCATCGGATGGGTTTATACGATATGATTATGCTCAAAGACAATCATCTGGATTATGCCGGAGGTATTGAAAAAGCGATAAAGGCAACGCATTTATATCTGAAAAAAAACAAGAAGAAATTAAAAATTGAAGTAGAGGCGCGCGATTTAAAAGAGGTTAAAAAAATAATTTCCGCAGGAGGAATTGACCGAATCATGTTGGATAATTTTTCCATTGTTGATTTAAAAAAAGCTGTAAAATTAATTAATGGGAAATTTGAAACCGAAGCTTCAGGCGGAATTACAGAAAAAAACATTCGCAGCTATGCGCTTTGTGGTGTTGATTTTATTTCGGTAGGCGCACTAACACACAGTGTAAAAAGTCTTGACATGAGCCTCAAGGCGATTTAATATGCTAAAAAAAATTGAATTTTATTTACGCAAACACCCACTAAGCGAAGCGCTTATTTTTTATCTAAAAAAAGTTGTACTGCCCGGTTTTGAAGGAATCCCGTTGTACAAAGTATTACTTTTCTTTTTTAAAAGTATTCAAAAAGGATACATCACTACGCGCGCTTCTTCCATTGCGTTTAATTTTTTTTTAGCGATTTTTCCTTCTATCATTTTTATTTTCACGCTCATTCCTTACGTTCCCATTGCTCATTTTCAGGATAATTTAATTGACATTTTACAAGATATTCTTCCGACGGATGCTTTCAAAGCAACTCAGGCAACCATTACGGATATTGTCAAACATCATCACAGTGGATTGCTTTCGTTTGGCTTTTTTGCGACGCTTTATTTTTCTACCAACGGAGTAAATGCAATGATTACCGCTTTTAACACCAGCTATTTAATTACAGAAACACGTAGTTTTTTGATGCAGCGTTTGGTTGCATTGTTTCTTTTTATCGTTCAATCCATTATTATTTTTATTGCAATTGCATTGATTGTATTCACCGTTTTTCTACTCCATAAACTCCATTTTCAGCGTGCTTTGGCATTTTATCTTATCAAAATTGGGCAATGGATAATTGTTTTTATTTTGTTTTTTTTACTGATTTCGCTCACCTATTTTTTAGGTCCGGCGAACAATAAAAAATGGAGGTTTATTAGTGCTGGAGCTACTTTCGCTACTTTTTTATGTATTGTTACGAGTATCGGATTTACCTATTATGTGAATAATTTTGGGAAATACAATAAACTCTATGGCTCCATCGGGACGCTGATTGTGATTATGATGTGGATTTATTTTAATTCTATAAATATTTTGTTGGGATTTGAACTCAACGCCAGTATCAGCCATGCCAAACACGGAAATGCTAAAATGTCCAATTAGTAGCTTTTTTTGACATACTAAATTCTCGTTTGAAAAATTATTTTTTTGAAGCCTAATTCTTCCAATCTAAAATTCATTTCGCAGATTTGCTTATTTTCGCATAACATTAACCGTTAGCTAATTCTTCTATGAAAAAAATATTTTTACTATCGCTTTTTTTACTACTTCTTTTTTTACCGAAAATACATTCGCAAACAAATTTTTCTTTTCCGCCCAACACGTATCGAACGTCGGAAAATCCTTATTACTGGAAAAATAAAAAACCGTCTGCTGATTATTGGCAGCAATATGTGTATTATAAAATAAAAGCGACGTTGAATGATTCCACAGATATTGTGGATGGCTCGGAAGATTTAACGTATTGGAATAATTCGCCCGATACCTTGGCTTTCGTTTTTTTTCATTTGTATCAAGATGCTTTTCAGCCGAATTCCTATTATGCCAATCTATCTAAAAACAATGGTCAGAAGCTTTCTTTCGGTCGTTATGAAAAAGAAAAATTAGGATTGGTTGTTTCAAAAATTACGATAAACGGAATCGAATTAAAAACAGAAACAGACAATACGATTATGAAGGCATTGCTTTTAACGCCTTTAAAAACAGGCGGATCGGTTACTTTTCACATTGAATTTAAAACGTATTTCGATCACGGAACAATGCGTCGCCGAATGAAAAGTTTCAATGCTTTTGGTTACAAACAATACGATTTAGTGCATTGGTATCCGCGTATTGCGGTGTACGATCGTAAATTTGGTTGGCAAACAGATCAGCATCTCGGACACGAATTTTACGGTGATTTCGGAACGTTTGATGCAGAAATTTCTTTCCCGAATAATTATATTGTGGGTGCAACGGGAACATTGTTAAACGAAAAAGAAATGTATCCAGGCGATTTACGCGAAAAGTTGGATATCAAAAATTTTAAAGATAAACCGTGGGAATCTGCGCCATCTGAAATCATAAAACCGGATGGAACTTATAAAACGTGGAAATTTCATGCAGAAAATGTTTTTGATTTTGCGCTTGTTGCGGATCCAACTTTTCGTATTGGAGAAGTCGATTGGCACGGAATTAAATGCATCGCGTTAGCACAGGAACAACACGCTTCGGGCTGGCAAAATGCAGCTGAATTTACGGCAAAAGTAATTCAAACAAATTCGGAAAGTATTGGAATGTATGCGTATCCGAAAATGATTGTGGCGGATGCACGCGATGGCATGGAATATCCGATGCTTACGCTGGATGGTGGTTTTGATCCGAGTTATCGAAGTTTGTTGGCGCATGAAATCAGTCATAACTGGTTTTTTGCAATGGTTTCCAATAATGAAACTTACCGCGCGGCTTTAGACGAAGGCTTTACGCAGTTTATGACTTCCTGGGACTTAGAACACATTGATGGTTTACACGACATTCAAAATCCTGAAAAATCAGCGTATGTAAATCGTTATAGAGATTCTACATTGGTTCGAAATACCAATGTTTACAATGGGTATATGTTTAATAATATTTTCGGATTCCCAGTAACCCTCAATACGCATTCGGACGATTTTAACGGCGCAGTTGCTCACGGCGGCGGATACAGTCAGGTGTATTTTAAAACGGCTACGATGTTGTACAATTTGCAATATGTGCTTGGTGACAGTTTGTTTTTAAAAGCAATGCAGCATTATTTTAATCAATGGAAATTTTGTCATCCGTATTTAATGGATTTCAGAAATTCGGTTATTAATTACACGCACGTAGATTTGAATTGGTTTTTTGATGAATGGATGACGACTACTAAAACCATTGATTATGCGGTATCTTCCGTAAAAAAAGGGAAATCACCGAATCAATATATTATCACATTTAAACGAAAAGGCGAAATGCAAATGCCGATTGATTTTGATGTGATTAATAACAACGACAGCGTTTTTCATTTTTACATTCCGAATACTTGGTTCACTAAAAAAACAAAAGCTATAGTGTTGAAACATTGGATTGGCTGGGGAACCAAAATAGAACCAACGTATCAAGCAACGGTAACTATTCCGAATGGAATTGCAGATGTACAAATTGATCCTTCACATCGTTTAGCAGATGTTTACATGCTTGATAACAGTTATAAAAAGCCTGTTAAATCCGCCTTTGATTCGAAAATTTACAACACGCCCGATTGGACAAAATATACTTTTTTAGCGCGCCCCGATGCCTGGTACAATAATTACGATGGATTAAAAGCAGGCTTGCATTTACACGGAGATTACCTCAATTACTATCATGTTTTTGATGCTACTTTTTGGTTTAATACAGGTATGTTTCAAAGACAAGTTTCGGATTCCGGTATCAATAAATTTGATAAAATTTCATTTACACTTTCTTACAAAACAGCTACGGATAACTTTATGCCGCATTCGGATGTGTTTTTATCTGCGAAAGTATTGGATGGTTTAAATGCCGCTAAAATAGGTTTCGAGAAGAAAGATAATTCTTTAAAAAATCGCGTGTATGTTTATTTTAAAACAATGTATCGTCCAAGCGAATATTCGCTTAATTACCTCTTAGATCCGCAAGAATGGGAAGTGCAGAAATTCAATAATACCCTTAATTTCGGAATCGAACACACCTACAATACGCACGGATACAGCGGAACTATCATTGCCGAGTTAAAAGCGAGCGCGCTCACCAACGATTACAATTACAGCAATTTGAACATCACCAACATCAATAAAAAAAACATTTGGAAACTTAAATTGCTTACGCGTTTGATTGCACAATACGGCATGGGCACCAATACGCCCGATGAATCCGCTTTGTATTTAGCAGGCGCCAATCCAGAAGAAATGATGGACGATAAATTTACGCGTTCTGCGGGAGCTTTTTCTCAGAGTATGGCAGGTTTCGGTTCTTCAATGGGTCCGTTCCAAGCTGGTGGCGGACTTAATTTACGCGGTTATGCGGATTATTTAGCGCCCGAAATGGATAAAAATGGCAACATTGTTTATACCTATAAAGGCACTTCTGGTGCGGCTGTAAATGCGGAATTAGAGTTTAATAATGTGGTAAAATTCAATCCCCGTTTTCTAAAAAACTATTTTCACTTGGCAACTTATTTGTTCGGAGATGCCGGATTTATCAACGATAATGAAATTCAAAACACTCTTGCATTTGGCAATTTACGTGCAGATGCAGGTGTAGGGACAGCACTTACCATACAACGTTGGGGACCCTTACAAACAGTTTATCCTTTGACAATACGTTTTGATATGCCTTTGTTTTTGAATCATCCACCGGCAACTGATCAAGGCTTTTTTCAATTTAGATGGATCATTGCAGTAGAAAGAGCGTTTTAACTTAATGCAGAATTGAAAATTTAGAATGGAGAATTGATTTGGAAATTTGAGAATGTGCAGATGTACCAATAAGAAAATGCAAGCGCAAATGTGATTCTGAACTTGATTCAGAATCCGCGCGTTGGAAAACGATTCGAATATTTTTTCAGAAAGAAATTACTTCTTCAACTACCACGGACGACACTTCGGGTACGGAAACGGATACTCAAACTGTCAATAAATGAGTTGTGAGTGTCCTACTCATAGCTTAGACTGCCTCAGTCACAATTCATACTGCCTCACTCACAGTTCTTAGTGTCTACCTCACAGCTCTTAGTGTCATGCTAACAGTTCTTAGTGCCTCACTCACAGTTCTTAGTGTCATACTAAGAGTTCTTAGTGTCCTACTCACAGCTCTTAGTGCCTTACTTATAGTTCTTAGTGCCTCACTCACAGTTCTTAGTGTCATGCTAACAGCTCTATAATAGGTAAGTTCTCTTTAAAATGATTAAAATTGAAAAGAAAGAATTGAACAGGCAGAAAATCGCTATCCACTACTTGATACAGCAAATGCAAGAGCAACTTTTTCCTTCTTCTTTGGAAAGAAATCAGCTAAGGTTTAAAATGAACATCATAAAAATCATATCTTTGGTACTCATTTACCACTTATGAGAAAAATAATTTTTCTTTCTTTTTACTTTTGTGTGTTTTCCTTTTCAGTGAAAACAAAAGCGCAAAATTTAGTGCCTAATTATTCTTTTGAAAACCAACTTCAATGTCCATCAACTTCAGACCAATTTTTTGGCTACACCAAATATTGGACTGGAGGAGGGGGGGGGACCCAGTTACTTTACTCAATGCACGGGTAATGCCATTGTGAGTGTTCCTTCAAATGGATATGGGTACCAATATGCTCATACAGGAGTGTCTTATGCCGGTATTTACACCTATCTTATAACTTATCCTGAGAATAGAGATTATATACAGGATAGTTTGATAGGTCCACTGATAGGTGGAATAAGATATTATGTTACGTTTTATGTCAGTTTGGCGGATAACGAAAAATATGCTTGCAATAATATAGGCGCTTATTTTTCAAGTATTAATACAGTTTTCACCAGCGATACTGTCATCAACTATAGCCCACAAATAAGCAATGATACGGCACATAATCCACTAACAGATAAAGTAAATTGGATGAAAGTTAACGGCAGTTTTGTGGCAGTAGGAGGAGAACAATATATTGTGATTGGCAATTTTGTGGATGATGCACATGTAGATACCGTTTTTGTTAATTCTTCAGCTTCATCATCAAATAATTGGACAAACGCCTATTACTACATAGATGATGTGATTGTGAGTACAGATAGCATTTATGCGGATAGTTTATTTACAGGAGTAAATGAAATAAAGCCTGTTAAGGTGAGTGTTAAAGTATATCCAAACCCAGCAACTAATTTATTGAATGTAGCTGTAGATATGCAACAACTGAAATCAGGAAGTATTTGTTTATATAATACCACCGGGCAAGCAGTGGAATGTGAGGAATTATCAGGTAATATTACTACTCTTTCCACTAACAATTTAACTTCGGGATTGTATTATTACAGGATAACAGATGGCGAAGGCAATTTAGTAAAAGCAGATAAAATTATAATCCTTCACTGATAAGGAACGCTTCCTTTATTATCAATACACCTGCTTGTAAGCACACCCATTATTGAGGAGGAAAGAGCGGTTTGAAAAATTAATTTTCGGAATCTCTTTTTCATTCATTTTTAATAGAATGTATTTGGTACTATTTTTTGACTAAATTGCATCCTGAAAAAACAAAAAAACTCCATGAACAAAACAAATTCTTTCCTGATGCTCGCTGCCATCATAGGTTTGGCAGCTTGTAACAATGCTTCTAAAACCACAGATTCATCCGATCAATACAAAGATGAAATTGTGAAAGCTAACTTCGACACGACGATTAGTCCCAAAAACGATTTCTATGATTATGTGAATGGTAATTGGCTAAAAAACAATCCCATTCCTGCCGCAGAAGTTTCTTGGGGCAGTTTTAACGAAGTGGAAAATCGTAACCAAAAAGAGCTTCATCAAATATTAGACAGCCTTTCTGCTGATAAAAATACCAAACCGGGAAGTGATGCACAAAAACTGGGTGATTATTATGCCAGCGGAATGGATTCTGTTAAATTAAATAAAGACGGCATGTCTCCTTTGAAAGAGGAGTTTGCAATGATTGATAACATCAAAAACACCAAAGATTTAATTACAGTAGTTGCGCAAGAACAAGTGAATGGCGTAAATACCATGTTTAATTTTGGTGTTGGTCAAGATCCAAAAGCAAGCAATCAAATGATTACTCAGTTGTATCAAGGCGGATTAGGTTTGCCAGACAGAGACTATTATTTGAATCCTGCTGCTGCTGGTTTGGTAAAAGAATATGCTGCTTACTTAGAAAAAATGTTTGGCTTAATGGGCGATACACCAGAAGCTTGCAAAAATGAAGCTGCAACTGTTATTAAAATAGAAACACAACTTGCAAAAGCATCTATGACACGTGTAGAAATGCGTGATGTAGAAGCTCAATACAATAAAAAGACATTGCAACAATTAATTGCTTTCACACCTAATATTGATTGGAACGCATACTTATCTGCTGTTGATATAAAAAATGCAGACAATGTAATTGTTGCCCAAGTAAATTTTTATTCCGAACTGAATAACATGTTTAAATCTGTTCCTGTAAACGACTGGAAAGCTTATTTGCGCTTCGATTTATTACACAGTGAAGCACGTTATTTGAGCGATAGCATTGAAGCCGTAAACTTCGCTTTTTATGGTAAAGTTTTATACGGAGTTAAAACAATGCAACCCAGATGGAAACGCGTGTTAGGTTCTACTGATGGCGCTTTGGGCGATGCATTAGGTAAATTGTATGTAGAAAAATATTTTACTGCAGATGCTAAAAAGCGTGTCAACGAAATGGTGGACAATTTAATTGCAACCTACAAAGAGCGTATCAATTCTCGCGATTGGATGAGTGATGTAACGAAAAAGAAAGCCATTGCAAAATTAGATGTTATCATGCGTAAATTAGGTTATCCTGATAAATGGAAAGATTATTCATCGCTCAATATTACCAAAGATTCCTATGTTGAAAACGACATGAGAGCCAATGTGTATGCGTTTAAACGCGATGCCAATAAATTAGGCAAACCAGTTGATCGCACCGAATGGGGTATGACACCTCCAACCATCAATGCCTATTACGATCCTTCGATGAACGAAATTGTTTTTCCTGCCGGAATTATGCAACCACCATTCTTCGATCCTAATCGCGATGACGCAATGAATTATGGAGCTATGGGAGCTATCATCGGACACGAAATTACACATGGTTTTGATGACCAAGGTTGCCAATATGATCCGCAAGGAAATTTGAACAACTGGTGGACAAAAGAGGACAGTATTAAATTTAAAAAGAAAACAAATATTTTAGTAAAACAATTTGACAATGATATTGCAATTGACAGCATGCATGTTAATGGCGCACTCACTTTGGGTGAAAACATTGCCGATTTAGGTGGATTAACAATTTCGTATCATGCGTTCCAAAAGGCATTGCAAGAACATCCGGAAGGAACAATAGATGGTTTTACACCCGATCAACGTTTCTTTATTTCATGGGCACAAGGCTGGAGAAACAATATTCGTCCAGAAGCTTTGAAACAACAAATTAAAACCAATCCACACTCGCCAAGTAAATTTAGAGTGAATGGTCCATTATCAAATATGCCGGAATTTTACAAAGCATTTGATATAAAACCAGGCGATGCACTTTATCGCACAGATGCAGACAGAGCAGAAATCTGGTAGAAAAAATATTTTTTCGAACCTCCAAAACTCCTCCCTAAAAAGAGGAGTTTTTTTATTTAACAACAGTCTAAAAATAACTTGCTGAAAATAATTAATACCTTTGAGCCGATGGAAGAAAACGAAATTAAACCAATTCAACAAATTGAAGGAACAGATAAAAAACAATATCAAGGTTGTTTCTTCAAAACGGCTATAACAGGTTGTTTTTCCTTAGTAATTTTACTTTTCTTGTGGGGATTTTTTGTAGTGTTGGGATTTATTTTTTTCAAAAGATAAAGCAACATCAGCCACATTTACTTTTAGCCAAAAGATATTCTGCTTCCGAAATTTCTATCCAATTTTTTTCGTAATCAAAAGTCATGTCGAAAATAAAATTTCGATCAGGTAAAATTTTTGCTTGAAATTGATGGACTGTACAGCGGCTTCCCATCCATTGTATTTCCTCAAAATAATCTGCCGAATGGATTTTGAAAAATGTTTTTCCGTGTAAATATTTTCGGTATTGAGGATATGTAATCTCGCGTTTTGCTTCCATAAGTATTACAAATAAACGCTAAATTTATCAAAAATATTTTTTTCGGAATGGAAAGTTTTTTACAAAAATTAGCGCAACATTTACACGAGCAATATGCAGAAAAGCTAAATGAATTATACATTGTTTTTCCGAATAAAAGAGCTGGATTATTTTTCAAAAATGAATTGGCAAAAATCCTCCAAAAAACTGCTTGGTTACCCGAAATTAGTTCTTCAGAAGATCTTATTTTAGAGCTTTCATCGCTTCAAATCATTGATACAACCGAATTGCTTTCTGAATTATACCTCATCCACAAAACACTCAAAAAAAAGAATTTTGAATCCTTTGAAAATTACAGTAAATGGGCAGGAATTTTACTTCAAGACTTTAGTGAAATTGATACGTATTTAGCGGATACACAAAAACTTTTTCAAAATTTATCCGATGTAAAAGAAATTGAAAACTGGAGTTTTGGTGCTGATTCGCTAACGGAAATGCAAAAAAAATACAGTTTTTTCTGGGAGGATTTTGGGAAGTATTACGAAGCATTGAAACTAAATTTACTTCAACAAAATAAAGCGTACAAAGGCTTAGCATATCGAGTTGTTGCCGAAAATATTACGCAAAAAATAACAAGTAAAAACGCGCACAAATTTATTTTTGCAGGATTTAATGCCTTCAATGCTGCGGAAGAAAAAATTATAGAAACGCTTGTAAAATCAAATAAAGGAGAACTTTTTTGGGATGTCGACACCTATTATACCGACGATCCAATGCAAGAAGCTGGAAAATTTATTCGCGAATACAAAAAAAAGTTTGGCTACGAAACTCATCCTGAGAAATTTTTATTTTCAGAAAATCAATTGTCAGAAACAGCAAAAAAAATCACATTGCTCGGTGTTCCGAAAAATGTAGCACAGGCAAAGATTGCAGGAGGTATTCTCTCTGAAAAAAAAACATTCTCCGAACAAGATTTTGAAAAAACAGTATTGGTATTGGCAGACGAAAATTTAATTTTTCCGGTACTCAATTCCTTGCCTGAAAATGTGTGCGATGTGAATATTACGATGGGTTATCCACTTAAAAATACATCGTTTAATACTTTGTTCGAATTGATTTTTAAATTACATGATATCACTTTTAAGCGTGCTGAAAAATTTTATTTTAAGGATGTCTTAAATTTGCTAAGCCATCCGTATTTAAAGAGTTTTAGCGCTCGCAAAAAAAATATTGAGGCACATTATTCAATTATTGATTTAATCAAAAAAGAAAATTTTGTTTTTATATCTGTCGAAAAAATAAGTGCAGTATTAAACGACGATCAAAAAAAGTATTTTCAATCCTTACAACCTCTTTTTAAGGAATGGAAAAATGGTTCTGATGTTTTAAATTGTTTGAATTATTTAGTGGAATTAACAAGTGAAATTGTTGATGACAAAGAAAATAATGAACGCGTTAATTTGGAATCCGAGTTTTTATCTGCCTTCAAAAAAATAATTTTTCAAACACAAAATTTACGTGAGAAATATTCTTTCTTAAACGAACCAAAAACTTTACAAACTATATTTCGACAAACAGTGAACTCCACCCAATTACCATTTTACGGAGAACCGCTGAAAGGATTGCAAATAATGGGGATGCTGGAAACTCGAAACTTGGATTTCGAAACAATCATTTTACTTTCTGCAAACGAAAATATTTTGCCTTCCAAAAAATCAAGTAATTCTTTTATTCCTTTTGATTTGCGAAAAAGATTCGGATTGCCAACATACGCAGACCGAGACGCCGTTTACGCTTATCTTTTTTACCGACTTTTACAACGTGCTAAAACGGTTTATTTACTTTACAACACGGAAGCTGATACGTTTGGAAATGGCGAAAAAAGCAGGTTTATTACGCAATTGATGTATGAATTGGTCAAAAAAAGTAAAGCAATAGAAATTGAAGAACGAAAGTTAGACACTTCAAAAAATAATTTTTCAACCGAAGAAAAAATCGTTGTAGAAAAAACAGTCGATATACTTGAAAGGCTGGATAAAAAAGCAGAATCCGGATTTTCACCTTCGCTCCTGAATACTTACAAAAGATGTTCGCTGCAATTTTATTTTCAATTAATTGCAGGATTAAAAAAAGAGGAAGAAGTGTCCGAAACCATTGAAGCCGATACCTTAGGAACAGCTATCCACAAGGTTTTGCAAGTTTTATATACACCACATATCGGAAATAAAATTTCTGAATCCGAAATTAAAAACATGAAATTACAGGTTGAATCTGTTGTATTTAAAGCACTTTCCGAATATTATCATCCAACAGATTTGGCACAAGGAAAAAATTTCATCACCTTAAAAATGGCTGAAAAATATATTCGTGATTTTTTGAATAAAGAATTGGAGAATATCAAAAAACAAGAAAATGAAAATCAATTTTTATTTATTCAAGCGCTTGAAAAATCAATTGAAGCAACTCTTTTTCTGGAAAATAAAAAAATAAAAATAAAAGGAATTGCGGATCGAATTGATAGCGTCGGTGGATGTACGCGAATTATTGATTACAAAACGGGAAAGGCGGAAGACAAGGAATTGAGGATGGATAATTTGACTGAAATTGGCAATAATATAACGTTTGCAAAAAGTTTCCAATTATTGATGTATGCCTTGATGTATCAACATTCGAATCCAGAAGAAAATAAAAAAATTCAGTCTGCCGTAATTTCTTTTCGACAGCTAAGTGCTTGGTTGAAACCAGTAAGTGTAGCGCAAAATAAATTCATTGAAAAAAACACATTGGATGAATTCGAAATGGTTTTGAAAAATTTATTTTTAGAAATTTACAATCCCGAAATTCCGTTTAAACAAACAGAAGATTTAGAAATTTGTCAATACTGTGATTTCAAAACGATTTGTCATCGTTAAATTTCTTTTCCTAATTTTACATAGAATTAATTTAAAAAAACTACCATGAAAAAAATATTTTTTCTACTCGCTTTATTTTCAACATTTTTATCTTTTTCTTTATTCGCACAGGATTTAGAGCCCAACGGAGCAGAAGCTTTATTGACTGTAAAAGTGGTGAATCCGGCAAATAAATCCGAAGAAGGTGAATCTGTTTCTTTTGAATCTTTGAAAACAAAAAAAATATATTCTGGTGTAACTAAAGCAGACGGAACGTTCCAAATTCTGATTCCGAAAGGCGATCAATACAAAGTAAAATACAAAGCATTTTCGGACGACAAGGATTACAAAACCATTAATATACCAATGGTAGAAGGTATTTTAAAATTTAATTATACCATTAAAGTAGCCTTACCGAAAGTATATACTTTGAAAAATGTTTTTTTCGACACTGGAAAATCAACCTTAAAAAAAGAATCAAATAATGCGCTTGATCAATTGGCGGAATACATGAAATTGAAAAAAACATTGGTAATTGAAATTGCAGGATATACCGACAATGTGGGCAATACAACTGCCAATCAAAAATTATCGGAAGATCGTGCAAATGCAGTTCGTAATTATTTAATTGCGAAAGGTGTAGATGCTGCCAGACTTACGGCAAAAGGTTATGGAGACGCTGATTCGGTGGCGCCAAACGATACAGAGGAAGGTCGTCAACAAAATAGGAGAACGGAAGTTCACGTACTAAAAGAGTAGCGAAAAATTAATTTTCGTTTGTGAATTTATAACCAACACCTCTCACAGAATGAAAATAAATTGGATTTTTGGGATGCGGTTCAAAATATTTTCGGAAAGCTAAAATGTAATTATCAATGGTTCGAGTGGACGGATACACGTCGTATCCCCAAACGCGTTCTAAAATAATTTCGCGTGACACTACGTTGTTTTTATTTTCAATCAACAGTTTTAAAAGTTGTATTTCTCTTTTAGAAATTTGCTGTTTTTGTCCTTTAAAATCAAAGATTTCGTACGTCAAAAAATTAATTTTATTGTTTCCGAAAATGTAATTATTCATTTCATTTTCCACCAGAATTATTTTTGTAGAACGCCTCAACAAAGCTTGCACGCGTAGTAAAAATTCTTCTAAGTTAAAAGGTTTTGTGAGGTAATCGTCTGCTCCTATTTTTAATCCTTGGATTTTATCTTGACTGGAATTTTTAGCCGTTAAAAAAAGAATGGGAATGTTTTTATTTTCCAATCGGATAATTTGACATACTTCAAAACCATCCATTTCTGGGAGCATCACATCTAAAATAATTAAATCAAAACGAGCTGCTTTAAATTCTTGTATTGCCTGTTTTCCTGTACTTGCAAGTGTTACCGAATATCCTTCTATTTCTAAATTTAGCCGGATGGCTTTTTGCAAATGTGGCTCATCTTCTACTAACAATATGCGATGCGTTGCCATTTTGTATTGAAATTTTTGTAAAGATATTTTTTATTTCACCAGCATTCCATTTAATTCCATCAATTGCGTTTCGCTTATTTTTGCTTGATAACGCGCTGAAACCAAACTATTGCCGGCATTTTCAAAACTATCTTGAGCTTGTTTCAATTCCAACCCGGAAGAAATTCCTAATTTGAATCGCTCCAAAGCAACATTGATATTTTCTTGTGCTACACCATAATTATCTTCTTGCAATTGCAGCATTTCCAAATCGGCTGCGTGCTGCTTATAGGCTTGTAAAACAGAAGCACTGACCGTAGTTTCGGTATTTTTTAATTGCAAACTACTTTCGTAAGAACCGATCACAGCATTTCGATAATCTCTGCGAGCCGAGAAACCATTGAAGATGAGCCACGATGCTGTGAATCCTCCTGTTAAGCCCAAAGTTTGACTTTGTAATAAAAATCCGGCGGAACTGTTGGAACGCGCAAGATTATAATTTAAATCGAATCCCACTTGTGGATAGGCTTCCGAGCGTTTTTCTTTCACAACAGATTGCGAAATAAGCAAATTTGTTTGTGCTATTTTTAAATCGTAATTCTGTTTTTTGACATCTGTTGCAAGTTGATCGAGGGTTGGGTTATAGGTAATAACAATGCTATCGCTTACGTCGAAATCCATATCCACGGGTTGTTCGAGTAATTGGTTTAATGTTGTTTTCGCGTTATTCAAAGCTACATTGTCTTTGAGTAAATTGGCTTTTTCTACATTTCTATTCACTTCTGCTTGCAATAAATCTAATTTAGAACCAGAGCCAATTTCAAATTTTTCTTGTGCTATTTTTACTTGTTCATCGTACAGCGAAATAGCACTCGTAGCAACTTTAGTCAATTGTTTTTGTTGTACCACATTGTAGTACGTCGTAATAATATTCATCACGGTATTTTCGATGGTCGCCTTTGCATTCAATTCCCCCATATCATTTAATTGACGCAACTTTTCGCGTGTAGCAAACATTTTAAATCCATCAAAAAGGGTCCAATTTAAAGCAGCACTCGCATTAAAAGCGTTGGAAGCAACTCCTGTTTTATTCAAATCCAATCCGCTGGCATATTGCTGATTAATATTGCTATTGGTAAGGTTTTTAGAAGCATTTAAACTCACTTGTGGCAAGAACCCAGCATTTGCATAGCTGTTATTATTTTTTGAAATTTCCACATCACCTTTTGCAATGAGAATCGAAAAATTATTCTTCAAACCCGTCGCAATCGCGCTGTCAATGCTGAGTATTTGTTGCGCTTTTAGTTGTGCAGAAATTCCAATCATCAAAAAAGTGATTTGGAAAAATATTTTTTCAAGCCCTCTTTTTTTCATGCTTTTAACTTATTTTCAGATAGTGGGATTATTTCTTTTTTGTGTTCTTTCGAGAAAAAAGAATAGATGGCAGGAATCACCAACAAGGTAAGTAGGAGCGCAAATAACAATCCGCCAATAATTACAATTCCCATCGAAACTCTACTTTTAGATCCTGCGCCTAATGCTAAGGCAATCGGCAATGCACCCAACGCCATTGCTAAGGTAGTCATTAAGATAGGTCGTAATCGTCCGGTAGCTGCTTCAATTACAGCTTCCATTACAGACAAACCATGTTCCTTACGTTGATTGGCAAATTCCACAATTAAAATTCCGTTTTTAGTTACCAATCCCACGAGGACAATAATTCCGATTTCACTAAAAATATTGAGTGTTTGATTAAAATACCAAAGTGCGATTAATGCGCCAGCAATAGCAAGTGGAACGGTAACCATAATGATTAAAGGGTCAATAAAGCTTTCAAATTGTGCCGACAAAAGCAAATAAATTAACACAAGAGCCAATGCGAAAGCAAATGAAATACTGGAAGAACTTTCCGCATAATCGCGTGAAGCGCCATTTAAAGCCGTTGTAATATCCGGGCTCAATACTTTTTTAGCAATTTTGTCCATTTCTGCAATGCCATCTCCAATAGTTTTTCCGGGAGCTAATCCTGCGGAAACAGTAGCTGATTCATACCGATTGTAATGATATAATTGAGGAGGTGCACTTTCTTCTTTAACGGTTACTAAATTATCTAATTGAATGCTTACGCCTTGTGAATTATTGACGTAAAGCGATTTTAAATCGAGTGGTTTATCGCGGTATGCGCGATCCAATTGACCGATAATTTTATATTGTTTTCCATTAATAATAAAATAGCCGAACTGCTGCCCACTCAAAGCGGCTTGTATAGTTTGCGAAATATCCATAATAGAAACGCCCAAACTGCGAGCTTTATCTCGATTAACAGAAATATCTAATTCTGGTTTATTGAATTTTAAATCCACATCCACCATTCGAAACACAGGATCCGATTGTACCGCTTTTAGAAATGGAGGCAATTGTTCTCTTAGTTTTTCAAAATTAGGAGCTTGTAAAACATATTGTACAGGCATTCCGAATTTTGCACTGCCCACAGCAATAGTTTGCTCTTGAATCACAACCGACCTCGCATCGGGCATGTTTTTAAGCTGTTTGGAAAGATAATTAGCAATTTGATCTTGCGTCCGCGTACGATCTTCTGGGGCAACTAACATTAATCGAGCATAGCCCGTATTAACAGATCCTGAGCCTGTAAAACCAGGTGCTGTAACGGTTAGAAAAAATTTCTTTTCAGGAATAGAATCCATCACAAGTTCCGTTAGCTGTTTCATGTAATGATCCATGTATTCATACGAAGACCCTTCTGGAGCGGTGGAAATAATACGCAGTACACTTTTGTCATCTAAGGGAGCAAGTTCTGTTGGCAATTTTTTTCCGATAAAATAAATAGCACCAAAACAGAAAGCAATAATCACAAAGGCAAGCCAACGTTTTTTCATAAATTTTGTCAATGTTTGGTGATAAAAAGTATTCATCCAAACAAAAAACGGCTCTGTTTTTTCGTAAAAATTATTTCTTCTTTTAACTTTCCGAGTGAGAAGTACGTTGAGAACAGGCGTTAATGAAAGCGATACAAAGGCAGAGATTAATACAGCTCCTGCTACTACAATTCCAAATTCACGAAATAATCTTCCTGTAAACCCAGGAAGAAAAACAATCGGTAAAAATACTACGGCAAGCGTGAGTGAAGTAGAGATAACGGCAAAATAAATTTCTTCTGATCCTTTTTGTGCCGCTTCCATCGCAGGCATTCCTTCTTCAATTTTTTTGTAAATATTTTCGGTAACTACAATTCCATCATCTACCACTAAACCAGTTGCCAGCACCACTGCCAGTAAGGTAAGAATATTGATTGAAAAGCCTGCAACATCCATCACAAAAAAAACGCCTATCAAGGATACAGGAATATCAATTAGAGGGCGAAGCGCAATGATCCAATCTCTAAAAAACAATAAAATAATCAGGATTACTAATCCGAAAGAGATTAATAGTGTTTCTTCTACTTCGCTAATAGACTGTTTTATAAATTTTGTTTCATCCAGTGCCACATTGAAGGTATAATCCTTCGGCATGTCTTTTTTTATTTGTGCTAAACGTTTATAAAACGCATTGGCAATGTCCACATAATTGGCTCCCGGTTGCGGAACTACGCCCAATCCAATCATCGGAGTACCGGATGCCCTTAATATAGTTTCTTCATTCTCAGCACCCAATTGTGCATAACCAATGTCTTTTAGTCGTATTACATTTGTCGAATCCGTTTTGATAATTAAGTTGTTAAAATCTTCTTCCGTTACTAACAAACCCTTTGTTTGTACCGTCAATTCTGTTGTATTGCCTTCAATCTGTCCTGCAGGGAGTTGTACATTTTGAGCGGTAAGAGCATTTTGTACATTTAATGCAGTGACGCCACATGATGCCATTTTAGATGGATTCAAACGCAAACGCATGGCATATTTTTGCTCTCCCCAAACCTGTATCGTACTTACGCCAGGTATTGTTTGTAATTGTTGTTCAATTACATTTTCTGAGAAATCGCATACCTGTAATTGATTTTTTGTGCTGCTCTGTACTGTCAGGGCTAAAATGGCTTGCGAATTGGCATCTGATTTGGTAACCACCGGTGGCGCATCAATGTTAGTCGGTAATTGTTTGAGCGCTTGCGATACTTTATCTCGCACATCATTGGCGGCAGTTTCTAAATCTGCATCCAAATTAAATTCTACCGTAATGGAACTGGAACCCTGATTGCTGGAGGATGAAATAGTACGAATCCCCTCAATTCCATTGATGGATTCCTCCAAGGGTTCTGTAATTTGGGATTCAATGACATCGGCATTAGCACCTGTATAGCTGGTACGGACGGTGATGATAGGCGGATCAATGGCTGGATAATCTCGGATACCAAGCGATTTAAAACCAATAGCACCAAAAAGTACAATTGTAATAGACATTACAAATGCTAATACTGGACGTTTTAAACTTATGGAGGCAAGACTCATATTGTTTTTTAGCTTTGAAAAATTATTTTTTCGAATCGATTTTTACAGACGCGCCGTCTCGAATAGACATAATACCAGTGGTAATAATTGAATCACCGGGTTGTAATCCACTGGTAACCTGAACTTCCGAATCATTCCGAATTCCAATATTTACGTCCTTAGCAAATGCTTTACCTGATTTGAATAAAAAAACTTGTTGTCCTTTTAAAACTGGAACAATGGCTTGTGTTGGCACCATCAATGCATTGTTTGTATGATTTAAAATTAGATGGACTTCCGCATAAGCACCCGGAAAAATTTTGTCATCTTTGTTTGGCGCCAAGGCACGCACATGAACGGTACGCGTATTCATATCCACTTTCGGTTCAATGGCGTAAATGATAGCATACAATGTTTTCGGAATACCTTGTATTTTAAACAGAATCGAATCGCCTTTATGTACGGCGTCCATGTATTTTTCAGGAATTGAAAAATCAATTTTTACAGGCTCTATTTCCTGAATAGTTGCGATGGAAACAGCAGGTGAAACATAGCTGCCTACGCTTACATTTCTCAAACCAACAATACCGTTAAAAGGAGCTTTTACTTCTGTTTTTACAATTTGCGCATTCAATAAATCAATGTCTGCTTTCACACTGTTCAGTGCGTTTAGCGCGATGTCGTAATCCTGCTGACTGATACCGTTTATCGTCAATAATTTTTTCTGTCTGGATTCCGTAATCACAGCAAGCTTTTCAGCCGATTCATCTTTTAATAACTGTGCTTGTAATTCGGAGTCATCAATTTTTAACAGCACTTGCCCTTTGGTAACTCTGCTGTCTTCTGTAAAAAAAAGATTGGTAATTTTTCCCGAAGCATCGCTTCTTAAATCCACTTCTTCATTCGCCAATACGCTTCCTGCCGTTTGAATATTTTCGTCTAACGACAATGGTTTCACAATAAACGTGGACACCAAAACTGCTTCGTGTTTCACTATCTCTTTTTGTGTTGAATTTTCATTCGGATTTTTTGGCTTTATCCAAATTAAAAGCGCAATTATAACAACTGCAATGAGAATCGCAATACGGTTCTTACTTTTCATTTTTTCACCTGCTTTTTAAATTTTTCATGCACGTACGCCTTTACAAATACTTTATTAGCAGGCATCTCAATAAGGTTTGCCTGCATTTTTTCAAGTATTTTGTAAAAAATAGTTAATTCTGTTTTACTGAAATTTTTAGTAGTCGCGGTATTCATGGTTTGTACCGCACGATTAATTTCTTTCATTTTTTTTAGCGCTTTTTGGGTAAGTTGTACCCAATATTCTCTTCTGTCATCGGGATTCATCACGCGTTTAATAAAATCCTTTTTAACCAAATAGTCGATAATACGTACCATAGCAGTTTTATCTACTTCCATACAATCTGCAATATATTGCTGCGTGCATTTATTACCTGAATTTTCAATAAGTATCAGAATCGAAAAATAGCGTTCTATTTCTAAATGTTCGAGTTTGTGGGTAAGCGCGCCGAAATACAACTTGGATAAGACGTTCAACTGCTTACCTATCGGCATTTTTAAACACATGATATTATTTTTATCCATCGAAAAATTAATTTTTCAGGCGCAAAAATAGTTATTATATACAATAGTTTACATAAATAACTATTAATATATACCAATACGTTTTTCTTATCGCTCTACCCTATTAAAATATCTTTAAAAAAGGTTCTCTCAATAAAATTTCAAAACAATTAAACAGTTTTATTTTTAAGAAGTACTTCGGCAATCAGCAAATCCTTGGGGCGAGTAATTTTAATATTTTCTGGATTTCCGTCAATCAAATGTATTTTTTCTCCCACAGATTCCACCACAGTAGCATCATCCGTAAAGGTGTATTTATATTCTTGTTCGTAGGCTTTTTTGATAATATCGGTTTGGAAACATTGCGGCGTTTGAATAATGCAATAACGCGATCGATCCACGGCAATACTGCGCGTAGATTCAATTTGTCGGATGGAATCGTTTAGAGGTACCGCAGGAACGGCATTTCCGTACATTTCGGCAGCTTTAAAAGTGGTGATAATTGTTTTGATGCTCACCAAAGGACGCACCGCATCGTGCACTGCCACATAACCTTGCTCCTGAATTAATGCCAATCCATTTTTTACGGAATGAAAACGCGTTTCTCCATTTTCGGCAATTTGCAAAGGAATAGTAAAGGAATGTTCAATGCAAAGTTTTTCCCAATACTCCATTTGAGATTTCGGCAAAACCAAAATAATTTCTGTATTGGGATCAGCTTCTACAAATTTGTTGATAGTGTGCATCAGCACCGGCTTTCCGTCTAATTTTAAAAATTGTTTCGGAATGGCATTGTTCATACGTATTCCACTACCTCCGGCAACAATGATACTGTATCTTTTGGTAGGAAGAACCGCTGTCATTTCTGTATTAGAGAATTAGCATGGCATCGCCATAACTGTAAAAACGATATTTTTCTTTGATAGCTTCTTTGTAAGCTTTCATGATTAAATCGTATCCGCCAAATGCGCAAACCATCATCAATAAAGTAGATTCAGGTGTATGGAAATTTGTTACCATGCAATTGGCAACGCTGAAATCATACGGCGGAAAAATAAATTTATTGGTCCAACCATTAAACGGATTCAAATGTCCATCTGTAGAAACGGAAGTTTCTATGGTGCGCATCGAAGTGGTACCAACCGCACAAATCCGTTTGTTCGCGTCTTTTGCTTTGTTTACAATAAGTGCGGCTTTTTCGGTGATCTCCGCTTGCTCCGAATCCATTTTATGTTTCGTCAAATCTTCTACTTCTACCGAACGGAAAGTTCCTAAACCAACGTGTAAGGTAACATTTGCAAAGTTGACACCTTTTAATTCGAGGCGTTTTAGTAATTCTCTACTGAAATGCAAACCTGCTGTTGGCGCGGCAACTGCGCCTTCTTTACTTGCGTAAACAGTTTGATAACGTTCTTTATCTTCTGGTTTTACTTCTCTTTTAATGTATTTTGGAAGCGGTGTTTCTCCTAAATTTTCAACCGCTTGTTTAAATTCTTCGTAAGGTCCGTCAAATAAAAAACGGAGTGTTCTTCCACGAGAAGTCGTGTTGTCGATTACTTCCGCCACCAACGTATCATCGTCACCGAAATACAATTTATTTCCAATTCTTATTTTTCTGGCAGGATCAACTAATACGTCCCACAAACGACTTTCTCGATTCAATTCGCGTAACAAAAACACTTCTATTTTCGCGCCTGTTTTTTCTTTATTTCCATATAAACGAGCTGGAAAAACTTTCGTGTCGTTCAAAATCATCACATCTCCATCGTTAAAATATTTAAGAATGTCTTTAAATATTTTATGCTCGATTTTTCCTGTTTTTCGGTCAATCACCATCAAGCGCGATTCATCACGATTTTGCGTAGGATTTTCTGCTAATAATTCTTTCGGAAGATTAAATTTAAACTGGGATAGTTTCATGAGGCGGAGTTGAATTTTTTTGAAATACGTATTTTTTAAGCCTGCAAAGCTAAGCAAATATCTGCAAAAAAATATTTTTTTTTAAGTCCTTTGAAAAAAGATTATTTCGAGAAGATTTTAGGGAGTGTTTCTTCGGAAATTTTTTTTTCAAATTCCTCGACGGACAAAGTATTTTCGAGCTTAAAATCGCCGATACGTGTTCTGCAAAGTGCGGTGAGGTGTGCACCACTATTTAGTTCTAATCCAAAGTCGCGTGCGATGGAACGGATATATGTTCCTTTACTGCACACAATTCGGAAATCCACTTCCGGTAATTGAATGCGCGTAATTTCAAATTCGCTGAGCGTAACTATTCTGGGTTTTATTTCCACTTCATCGCCTCTGCGAGCTTTATCGTAAGCTCTTTCTCCGTTTACTTTTACGGCTGAAAAAATAGGTGGAATTTGCTGGATTTCTCCGATGAATTTTTTTGTGGCTTCCAGAATTTTTTTTTCAGTGATGTGTTCGGTGGGAAAATGAAAATCAATTTCTTTTTCTTTATCGAAACAAGGCGTTGTGGCGCCTAAAAAAAAAGTTCCGATGTATTCTTTTTCTTGTGATTGATAAGTGGAAATTTCTTTCGTAAATTTCCCCGTGCAAATGATGAGAAGTCCTGTTGCCAAAGGATCCAAGGTTCCGGCATGACCGATTTTTATTTTCGTGCCGTATTTTTGTCGGAATAAATATTTTAATTTATTAACCGCTTGGAAGGACGTCCAACGATACGGTTTATCAAGCAAAATAACGTGTGCTGCGTTCGAAATGTCGAGCATGAAAATTATTGGCTTGAAAAAATAATTTTTTCGTTACGCTTTTTTGCGTTTCAAAATAGCGTATAAAACCGTTGCGTATCCTGCTAAAACAGTAATTGGCGCCAATGTAATTCTGCGGAAACTAAACAATTCATCAGCGTTAAATTTGTTTGGATCGGCTGATCCGCCGCCGCTCATAAACATAAATCCGATGGCAGAAATAACCACACCTGCAATTAAAATTTTGTAATTGGTAGCACTGAATAAGAATTCATTTGGCTTTTTTGTTTCTTTTAAATTGCTCATTGTTTTTATTTTTTAGTAATATAATTCATCTGATTTTAATCTTAAATACTTGCGTACAGCAAGAGAAGTGCTTATCCAAGAAATAATTATTCCCATTAAAATAACAGCAATAAAAAGTGTTCCAAGTATTTTTAGGTCCATCATTTTTATAAAATCAGGAAATTGTTTTCCTGCCAAATACATGACTCCGGCGAGCATCGCAAGTGCTATTCCTGCGGCATATACGCCATGTCGAATGCCGGTTAAAACAAAAGGCTTTCGGATAAAATATTGCGTAGCACCCACCAATTGCATGGTTTTAATGAGAAATCGTTTGGAATAAATGGATAAACGAATCGTATTGTGAATCAGCGCAAGCGAGATAAATAGCAGTAATCCGCTGAAAATTAAAATCACTAAACTAAGTTTATTCACGTTTTCATTCACCAAATTAATCAGTGATTTATGGTACACAAATTCTTTCACAATTTGGTTGGACGTCATGTCTTTTTCAATCCAATTAATGCTGTCGTTATTCGCATAATCAGCTTTCAAGCGGACATTAATGGAAGCCAGTAAAGGGTTATACCCCAAAAATTTCAAGAAATCCTCGCCCATATCTTGTTGTAATTTTTGAGCAGCTTCTTCTTTAGTCGTGTATTCTGTGGATTTTACGTAGTCCGAAGCATCCAATGTTTTTTGTAATTTTTGAATGTCGGCATCTTTTGCATTATCATTGAGAATCAGTTGGAAACCTAAATTTTCTTTTACTTCATTTGTCAAATTGCGTGTATTGAGTAATAAAATCGCAATTAACCCGAGCATAAAAAGCACCAACGAAATGCTTATAATCGTTGTAAACGAGGAGGATTGGAGTTTTCTTTTTGAATATTTATCGGACACCGTAAAAAAATTACTGCTGAAATTAAGGCTGCTAAGTTAAAAAAATAATAAATGCGTTGTTTTTATTTCTCGAGATCTTTTTGCCTTCTGAAAATTATTTTTTGTGATTATGAAATAAGTAAATGCCATATTCCTCAAAAAAACAGAATGTCTTATTTATATTAATAACCGTTCTAAAAATGGAATAACTGTTAAAAAAAACGAATAACTGGATTAGGTTTTTTAAAAAAAATATCCGAACATTGCAGTTTTAACACAAATATTTATTTATCCAAACAGAAAAATATTTTTTCAAATACCACTATAAGATCCAATCTATTATTATGAAAAAAATACTACTAACAGCCAGTTGCTTTCTATTGATGGCGCACAGCACTTTTGCACAAGTAAAAATTTTATTTGATGCCACGGAAGGTCAAACTGCAGGAAATGCTGATTGGGTGATAGATGCGGATGCACATAACGTGCAATACACCGGTACTGGTGGATTGCCCGTACAAGTAACTTCTACCGTGCAACAAGATAATGCTCAACGAATTCCAACTCCAGCTCAATCAGGCATTACAGCTTCAACGCCAGAAACATATTGGACAGGCGCTTTGTCTAATTGGGGAATTGACATGGTAAAAAAAGGGTATGCTGTAGAAACATTGCCAACATTTGATTCTATTACTTATGGCAATTTCAGTAATCCTCAAGATTTAAGTAATTACAAAGTTTTTATTGTGGATGAGCCGCAATTTCCATTTTCGGCACATACAAAATTGGCACTCATGAATTTTATTCATAATGGAGGCGGATTATTTATAATTTCAGATCATATAAATGCTTCTCGTACCAATAATGGATGGGATGCACGTGGAGTTTGGGAAGACTTTATTACCCATAATCCGGTAAGCAATACAGCGTTCGGTTTTAAACTTGATTCGGTGAATATTTCACCAACATCGGCTAATGTAAATCCTTCTTTAACAGATTCTATTATTCATGGTCCAGAAGGTAATTGTCCAGGCATGCAGTGGCATAATGGAACTACGTTTACACTTTATCCTGCTGAAAATTCGTCCATAACGGGAGATGTATTTATGGGTGCAGTTGGAAATACAGGTGTTATGGCCGGTCATGGAAGATATGGTTCTGGAAAATTTGCCTTTGAAGGCGATAGTTCTCCAGCTGACGATGGAACAGGTGATCGATATGGTGTTGCCAGTACTGGTGTTTACAACGGCTATACGGGAGATCCCACAAGCGCGCCAAGTACCGAAGAGGAAACTATTATTGTCAATACTACTATTTGGTTGGCTACAAGTAATTCAGCAACAACATTGTCTGCTACCACAACACAAACGAATATATCTTGTAATGGAGGAAACAATGGATCTGCAACAGTTACACCATCCGGTGGAACTCCAGCTTATACCTATTCATGGTCTCCAAGTGGCGGAACAGCTGCCACTGCAACAGGACTTGCTGCTGGAACCTATACTGTAACAGTAAAAGATGCTGCTTCAAGTACACAAACTGCATCAGTTACAATTACGCAACCATTAGCCATCTCAACTACAACAACTCAAACCAATGTTTCTTGTAACGGAAGCAACAATGGTAGTGCGAATATATCTGCAACAGGTGGAACACCAAGTTTTACCTATTCTTGGTCACCAAGTGGTGGAACTTCTGCAACAGCAAGTGGACTTGCTGCCAATACATACACGTGTACAATCACGGATTCAAAAGGATGTACAGCAACAAAAAGTGTCATTATTAGCCAACCATCTGCAATAACAACTACAACAACTCAAACCAATGTTTCTTGTAACGGAAGCAGCAATGGTAGTGCGAATATTTTTGCAACAGGTGGAACACCAGGTTATACATATTCTTGGTCGCCAAGTGGCGGAACTTCTGCAACAGCAAGTGGACTTGCTGCCAATACATACACGTGTACAATCACCGATTCAAAAGGATGTACAGCAACAAAAAGTGTCATTATTACTCAACCTTCTGCAATAACAGCTACTACAACTCAAACCAATGTTTCTTGTAATGGCGATAACAATGGTGTTGCCTCGGTTGCCGTTTCTGGAGGTACTGCTGGATATACGTATTCTTGGTCATCTGGTGGCGGTAATACAGCTTCAGCAAGTGGACTTGCTGCCAATACATACACGTGTACAATCACCGATTCAAAAGGATGTACTTCCACGGAAAGTGTTGTAATTACGCAACCATTAGCATTAACAGCTACTACATCAAGCACTAATTCAAGCGGTTCAGGAATAAACGACGGAACGGCTTCTACAAACCCTTCTGGCGGAACTTCTCCTTATACCTATTCATGGTCGCCAAGTGGAGAAACTACAGAAACTGCTACCGGATTAGCTGGTGGAATTTATACTTGCACTATTATTGATGCGAATGGATGTTCGATAGTTGAAACGGATACAGTAAATGTTTCTACTGGAATAGCTGTGCTTAACGGAATCTCATCTGGTATTTCATTGTATCCAAATCCTTCAGGCAATGACGTAAATATTGTTGTAGGTTCTATAAAAAATCATCCTGTGTTGTATTTTTACGACATACTTGGTCAGCAAGTGCAAGCAATCACAATCAAGAATACGCAAACTATCATCAGTAAAGGAACATTGCAAAGTGGCATTTATTTCTATCGATTGATGAACGATTTTGGAATGGCTGGAAATGGTAAATTGATCATTGTAAAATGATTTTTTTAGGACGAGGCGCTGAACCTCATCCTGAAAAATTATTTTTTTGAACCCATCTTTTGCTCTAAAAAAAACGCTTCGGAAAATTAATTTTCCGAAGCGTTTTTTTAATGAATTTTAAATCCAACTATTATTTGGCTTCTTTTTTCTGATAGCGTGTTCTGAATTTATCGACACGACCTGCAGTATCTACCAATTTTATTTTTCCGGTGTAAAAAGGATGCGACATATTTGAAATCTCCATTTTATACAAAGGATATTCTTTGCCGTCTTCCCATTTAATGGTATCTTTTGCTTCCACGCACGATTTGGTCATGAAAGTGTAATCGTTCGACATATCTTTAAATATCACAAAACGATATCCTTCTGGATGAATTTCTTTTTTCATACTGTTATGAATTAATTTTAGGACGGCAAAAGTAAGTATTTCTTCCGAGTTCTGCAAATGAGATTTAATATAATATTTTTCTTTTTTTCTCGTTTACTCTGATTTAACCTATATTTGTCGTACAAAGAACTCTTTTCCACATGAATTATTTTCGAAATTTTATCCTTAGTTTAACCATTATTTGTTTGCTTTTTTCTTGTAAAAAAGATATTTTCAGTCCAAACACCAACGTAAAATTAAATTTCTCTCAATCTACTGTTTACTTTGATACTGTTCTCACTACGGTTGGAACAGTTACTCAATCCTTCACTGTTTATAACCGCAACAGCCAAGATATAACAATTTCATCCATTAAACTGGCGCTTGGGAATACGTCCAATTTTCGGATAAATGTAGATGGCGTACCCGTTCCAGCATCCGGCATTACGAATGTATTGATTCGATCCAAAGACAGTCTTTTTGTGTTTGTGGCAGCTACCATCAATCCGACCAACCACAATAATCCTATCTTGATTCAAGATTCCGTTATGTTTCTTACTAATGGCAATACGCAAACTGTGGATTTAATGGCTTACGGACAAGATGCTTATTTTTATAAGCCCAACGTATTTCCGACAGATGGCAGCCCGCCTTACATTGTGTTAAATTGTAACGATGTTTGGAACAATGATAAACCACATGTGATACTTGGATATGCTGTTGTGAATAGTAGTTGTACACTCACCATCAATGCCGGGACGCAGGTGTACGTGCATAACAATGGCGTGTTGTATGTAAACTCTGGAGGAACATTAAAAGTTCAAGGAACGTATTCCAATCCAGTTACTTTTCAGGGTGATCGTTTGGATCCAGCTTATAGCACAGTTGCCGGACAATGGGGTAAGATTTGGCTTTCGCCCGGAAGTTTAAACAATACGATTGATTGGGCAATAATTAAAAATGGAACCGTTGGTGTTGAGGCAGATACACTTGGTCAGCCGATGTCCTCAGGACCTACGCTTAAAATAAGTAATACGATTATTAAAAACATGTCGAACCTTGCTATTGCGGGATTAGGCTCCTACATTACTGGCTTTAATTGTGTTTTCGCCGATTGCCAAAGTTATTCTGCAGCTTTTCAATATGGCGGAAAATATAGTTTTAAGCAATGTACGTTTGCCGATTATTGGTCTTCCAGCTATACTGCTACCGGCAGACAAACTCCGCTATTGCTGATAAATAATTGGTATCAAGATGTAAATGGGAATATTCAGCAACGTGCCATTGACAGTGCCTATTTCGGAAATTGTATTTTTTACGGAAATCTAAACAATGAAATTGGGTATGATTCTACCTACGGTGGGAACGGAAATTTTAATGTGTTTTTTCAAAATTGTTTGATGAGAACAACTTTACCTGTTTCAAACGGCTATCATTACAGCAATAATATTGTCAACCAAGACCCTCAATTTAATAATGTAACAAAAGAAGATTATACAATTGGCGGCTCTTCTGCCGTTATTGGCAAAGGAAATTCAATTATTGGAAATTGGTATCCTATGGATTTGAACAATAAACCGCGCATCAGCCCGCCCGACATTGGTGCTTATCAACATTAAAAATGACAACACTTGCGCCGCTTGCCGAACGACTTCGTCCTTCCGATTTAGATAATTACATCGGGCAGAAACATTTAGTGGGCGAAGGTGCTATTCTCCGAAAATCAATAGAATCAGGATTGTTACCTTCCATTATTTTGTGGGGACCGCCCGGAGTGGGAAAAACAACACTTGCCGGAATTATTTCTCAGCAATTAAAACGTCCATTTTATGCCCTTAGCGCGATTAATTCAGGCGTAAAAGACATTCGTGATATTATTGAAAAAGCGAAAGAAAAAAGCTTTTTCAACACCAATCATCCCATTTTATTTATTGATGAAATTCATCGTTTCAGCAAATCGCAACAAGATTCTTTACTGGGAGCTGTTGAAAAAGGCATTGTTACTTTAATTGGCGCTACAACCGAAAATCCTTCCTTTGAAGTTATCAGCGCTTTGCTTTCGCGCTGTCAAGTATATGTATTGAAATCATTGGAGAAAGAAGAGCTTTTAGAATTACTGCAAATCGCGATGAAGAACGATGAAATTCTTCGTCAAAAAAATATTTTTTTGAAAGAGAGCGAAGCGCTACTGCAACTTTCGGGCGGTGATGCACGCAAATTATTGAACATTTTCGAATTGGTTGTAAATACCATCAACACTGAAAAAATAGAAATTACGAACGACTTGGTTATTGCGAATGTGCAGCAAAATATGGCATTGTACGACAAAGCCGGAGAGCAACATTACGATATTATTTCTGCATTTATAAAATCCATTCGAGGAAGCGATCCGAATGCTGCTGTATATTGGCTGGCGCGGATGATTGAAGGTGGAGAAGATCCGCTTTTTATTGCGAGGAGATTGTTAATATTGGCTTCCGAAGATATTGGAAATGCCAACCCGACTGCTTTGGTAATTGCCAACAATTGTTTTCAGGCAGTAAACGCGGTTGGTTTTCCAGAATCGCGTATTATTTTATCGCAAACAGCCACTTATTTAGCCGCTTCCGCGAAAAGCAATGCCGCGTACGTAGCCATTGCAAAAGCGCAAGAAACAGTTAGAAATACTGGCAACTTGAGTGTTCCTTTACACATCCGAAATGCACCTACAAAATTGATGAAAGATTTGGGATACGGAAAAAATTATGCCTATTCGCATCAATACGAAAATAATTTTTCGGAACAAGAATATTTGCCTGAATCCATTGCAGGAAGCATTTTTTACGAACCTGGGAATAATCCGAAAGAAAAAGAAATTCGCGAAAATTTGAAAAAAAAATGGGGTAAAAAATATGATTATTGATTTGGAAATTTTGGTTGAAAAATAAAAAAACGCTACTTGTTTTTGATACAGAATCTGCGCGACAGTAAATAAATAATTGAAAAAATATTTTTTTGAACCCATGAATTTAAGTATTCCTGAAAAAGTAAAAGCAGTAGAATTTATTTTTCAAGAGCTTTCATCAGAAATTGAAAAATTTCAAAAAATCAGCGGATTGTCTTGTTTGACGGGCTGTTCGCAATGTTGCAAAAAACCAGATATCGAAGCAACGATTTTAGAATTTCTGCCCCTCGCCTATCATTTGTACGAAAATAATTTGGCTTACGAAAGTTTGGAACGTTTGCAAAAAAATCCGGACGATACAATTTGTGCACTCTTTACCACCACTAAAATTGGGAGTTTCGGAAGTGGTTGTTCCAATTACAATTACCGAGGTTTGATTTGTCGTTTGTTCGGTTTCAGCGCCAGCACGGATAAAAATGGGAATCCCCAATTGGCAACGTGTAAAATCATTAAAGAAAATCAGAAAAAAGAATACGATAAAATTGTGGAAGACTTGAAAACAGGAACTTCTATTCCGATTATGAATCAGTATTATATGAAACTTTTATCAATTGATATGAACTTGGCGAAAGATTTTTATCCGATTAACAAAGCCATGCAACAAGCCATTGAAACGGTTTTGACGTTTTACGAATACAGTAAAGCAGAAAATAACGAATAAAATAATTCTAAAAAATACGTTTAAAAAAATATTTTTTTGAAGCATTAAAAAATCAATCTCAAAAAAATTGTAATTTTATGCAAAACCTAAAAAAATGTGGATAGAAGAAAACAATCGTTTGAAAAAAAAATTTTCGTTTGCGGATTTTTCGCAAGCTTTTGCATTCATCACGCAAGTGGCTTTGCTCGCGGAAAAAATGAATCATCATCCCGAATGGAGCAATATATACAATAACGTATATATCCAGTTATGTACGCACGACGCAGGGATTTGCGTAACAGAAAAAGATAGAAAAATGGCGGCTGAAATTGATTTAATTTTAAACAGCTATTCTAAATGATCAAAAAAATATTTTTTTGCGTCTGCTTTTTCGGACATTTTTTTTTATTGATGGCGCAACAAAATTTGGATTCTTCTTTACTTCACTTAAACAGTGAAATTCGAAAACTAAATACCGATTCTTCCCTTATTCACGGTACTTGGAGCGTGTGCGTGATGGATGTAAATACGGGAAATGTGATGGCATCTTACAACGATAACATGTCTCTGATTCCAGCAAGCACGATGAAAATTATGACCACTGGCGCAGCTTTATCAATACTCGGAACGGATTATCGTTTTAAAACAAAAATAGAATACGATGGTTTTATAAAAGCTGGCGTTTTGTACGGAAACCTTTATATCAAAGGCGGAGGAGATCCTTCTTTAGGTTCTGAATATTTTAAAAAGAAAAATGACAGCACCGATTTGATGGACGATTTCGCAAAAATTATTCAGAAAAAAGGTATTAAAAAAATTACAGGAAGCATTATTTCCGACGCCAGTATTTTTGATTTTAATACCACTTCCGACGAATGGGTTTGGGGAGATATGGGAAATTATTATGGTTCTGGCGCCTGTGGACTTTCTTACCGTGATAATTTATACACTGCTTTTTTTGATTCTGGAAATGAAAAAGACGATTCCACAAAATTAGATACAATCATTCCTTACATCCCGAATTTAAAAATTATGAATAACCTGAGAACAGGTGAGGCTCGAGATAATAGCATGATTTACACCGCGCCTTATAGAAATTTTGCAAATATCTGCGGAACAATTCCTGCCCATAAAAAAGGCTTTCAAGTAAAAGGAACTATTCCTGATCCTGCTTTTTTTTGTGTTTATTCTTTGTACGAAGCTTTACTGAAAAAAAATATTTCGGTAGCTGAAATTCCAATAAACAGCGTCGATTTATATCTACAAGAACAAAAAGAAAAATCTTCCGAAAAAGAAAAAAATAAAAAACCGGAACGTCATACAATTTACACATATCAGTCGCCAACACTTGATAACATTGTATATTATACCAATATGTTTAGCATTAATTTATTTGCAGAACATTTGCTGAAAACTTTAGGTGTTGAAAAATACCATTACGGAAATGAACGCAGCGGAATAAACGCAGTGGAAAATTTTTGGAAATCGAAAGGCATGGATTTAAAAGGATTGTACATGATGGATGGTTGCGGTTTGGCGCGTGCAGATGTGATTACCACTTTTCAGGAAACGTTTGCTCTAAAAATTATTGCCAACGATTCTCTTATTTTTCCAGCCTTTTACGCCTCTTTGCCCGTTGCCGGAGAAACAGGATCGTTACACAACATGCTCAAACACACGTATGCCGACGGAAATATGCACGCCAAAAGTGGTTATGTTTCGCGCGACAGAAGTTATGCCGGTTATGTAAAAGATAAAGACGGTCATTTGATTTGTTTCTCGATTATCGCTAATAATTACGAATGTTCTGCCTCAGATATGAAGAAAAAAATGGAGCGCATAATGCTTTGTATTGCGGAATTGTAATAACGAAACCTCGACTTCAAAAAAATAATTTTTCAAAGTGTAAAAACTTTCGCTTTTTTGTTTTTGACGAATGTCAGAAAATGATTTTCAAAATTATTAACTTGCGGAGCTTTTTAATTTACGTATGAAAATCTTAATAAAAAATATAAAATCCTTGGTGCAAGTAGGGGAAAAGTCGCGTTTAAAAGTGGCAGGCGAGGAAATGAAAAAGCTTTTTTCTATCAACGATGCGTGGCTTGCCATCGAAGATGATAAAATTGCAGATTTCGGTTCGATGAAAGATTTTCCGGGCATTTCCGATTGGTCGGATTTAACGGTGATTGATGCTTCCGGAAAAATAATTTTTCCAACTTGGTGCGATAGCCACACGCACATTGTGTTTGCCGGAAGTCGTGAAACAGAATTTGTGGATCGCATCAATGGTTTGTCGTACGAAGAAATTGCGAAACGTGGTGGTGGAATTCTCAATTCTGCCAAACGTTTGCAAGATGCGAGCGAAGAAGAATTAATAGAAAGTGCACTTATTCGTTTAAACGAAATCATGCGTCAAGGTACAGGAGCAGTGGAAATAAAAAGTGGTTACGGATTAACACTTGCTTCGGAATTAAAAATGTTGCGTGTTATAAAAAAACTAAAAACACTTTCGCCACTTACTATAAAATCAACGTTTTTGGGCGCACACGCTATTCCGAAAATATTTGAAAACAATCGTCAATCGTATATTGATTTACTTATTAATGAAATGCTTCCGCAGATTGCCGAAGAAAAATTAGCGGATTATTGCGATGTTTTTTGTGAGCGAAATTATTTCTCGAAAGAGGAAACAATTCTCATTTTAAAAGCAGGAATAAAACACGGATTAAGACCAAAAGTTCACGCCAATCAATTAAGTAATTCAGGCGGAGTGCAAGCTGGCGTGGAATGTAACGCTATTAGTGTTGATCATTTGGAATATGTGGACGATGAAGAAATAAACGCGTTAATAAACTCGGAAACGATGCCAACTGTTTTACCAGGAGCTGCTTTTTTTCTGGGATTGCCTTTTCCGCCTGCGCGTAAAATGATTGATGCCGGACTTCCGCTTGCTGTTGCGAGTGATTTTAATCCGGGAAGTAGTCCGAGTGGAAATATGAATTTGATGATTGCATTGCTTTGTATTCAATATAAATTAACTCCCGAAGAAGCCATTAATGCAGCCACTATTAATTCTGCTTACGCGATGGATTTGAGTGCTACGCACGGCAGTATTGGCATCGGTAAAAAAGCTAATATTTTTATCACAAAACCAATTCCGAATTATTCTTTTATTCCGTATTCATTTGGAAGTAATTTGGTGGAAACGGTTATTCTCAATGGAAAGCAAATTGATTTGAAATTTTGAAGATGTATCAATATGCAAATTTAAAAGGTTAAACAATCTGAATTTTTCTTCTTTTTTGAAGGAAAAAAATATTTCAAAATAAATAAACAATTATCAATTAATAGAATTATGAATCATCAATTAATAGAGTGTGTTCCGAACTTCAGCGAAGGGCGTGATACGAACATTATTAAACAAATCACTGACGAAATCGAAAAGATTGAAGGTGTAAAATTATTAAATGTAGATCCAGGAAAAGCGACTAACAGAACAGTTGTAACTTTTGTCGGTAATCCGAATGCCGTTGTGGAAGCCGCTTTTCAAGCGATTAAAAAAGCGTCTGAATTAATTGATATGAGCAAACATAAAGGCGAACATCCGCGAATGGGCGCAACAGATGTGTGTCCGCTGATTCCGATTGCAGGAATTACAATGGAAGAAACGGCTAAGTACGCTAAAAAATTAGGCGAAAAAGTGGGTAAAGAATTATCCATTCCTGTTTATTTATATGAAGTTGCACAAGTGGATAAAAAAAGAAATAATCTTTCTGTAATTCGTGCTGGAGAGTACGAAGGATTTTTTAAGAAAATTAAATTGCCGGAATGGAAACCGGATTTCGGACCTGCGGAACATCCTGTAAAATCAGGCTCTACGGTAATTGGTGCGCGCGATTTTTTAGTTGCTTATAATATCAATTTGAATACTACTTCAACGCGCAGAGCTAATTCGATTGCGTTTGATGTGCGAGAAGCGGGTCGTGTGAAACGCGAAGGAAATCCGGTTACGGGAAAAATTGTTACGGATGAAAAAGGAAATCCAGTACACGTTCCGGGAAGTTTAAAATCGGTAAAAGCGATTGGTTGGTTTATCGAAGAATATGGCATTGCACAAATTTCGATGAACTTGACGAATATCAATATTACGCCCGTTCACATTGCGTTTGACGAGGTTTGTAAAAAAGCGCAAGAGCGCGGAATTCGTGTTACAGGTTCTGAATTAGTTGGACTTGTTCCTTTGAAAGCGATGTTGGATGCAGGAAAATACTTTTTGGAAAAACAACAACGTTCAACAGGAGTTTCGGAAAAAGAATTGATTCGGATTGCTGTAAAGTCAATGGGTTTGGATGAACTTTCTCCTTTTCATCCGCAAGAGCGTATTATTGAATATGTATTGAAAAACGATTCGAAAAAAGCATTAATTAATATGTCGTTGATTGATTTTGCAGATGAAACAGCAAGTGAAAGTCCTGCGCCAGGAGGTGGTTCTATTGCAGCGTACATCGGCTCTTTAGGAATTTCCTTGGGAACGATGGTGGCAAATCTTTCGTCACATAAACCAGGTTGGGACGAACGTTGGAAAGAGTTTTCGGATTGGGCGAATCGCGGACAATTTTATAAAAATGAATTGGTAAAATTGGTGGATGAAGATACGAATGCCTTCAACAAAATAATGACTGCTTTTGGTTTACCGAAAGCCAGCGAAGAAGAAAAAACAGCGCGCACACAAGCCATTCAGGAAGCTACAAAATATGCTACGGAAATTCCTTTTAAAGTAATGGAACTCAGTTTTGCTTCTATGGAAATTATAAAAGCGATGGCTGAAAATGGAAATCCGAATTCGGTGAGTGATGCTGGTGTTGGCGCACTTTGCGCACGCAGCGCGGTAATGGGCGCGTATCTGAACGTAAAAATAAATGCGAAAGGATTGTCAGACAAAAAATTTGCAGTCGAAATTCTCGCGAAAGGAAAAGCAATAGAAGAAAAAACACATCTATTAGAAGCCGAAATTTTAACAATTGTAAATAATAAATTATAGATTTTCTTTTTGTAAAAAAGACGTTCGAAAAATTAATTTTTTAAAGAGCTAAAAGAGGCGTTTTAATAAAATCAATAAAAGAAAAAAGATGAAAAAAAACATTACAATGGGATTGTTGCTCTTTTGTTTCGGATTCAACTTTGTGAGCGCACAGTTTTCAACCACAGCACCTTCAGTAAGTAATACGGCTTATACTTCTAAAGGAAATTTTATTTTAGGAACTGACTTGGCAAGCGGTACTCCGTATGGAAATGCCACGTATAAAGAATATGAAAATAATGCGTTGCTAACAAGTGGCTCCACAAGCCATACTGGTACTGCGTTTAATTTTAATTTACAGGCTGCTTATTTTGTTGCAAATAGTTGGTGTATTGGATTGCGTATTTTTCCGTATCCGCAAACTTTCGATTACAATCCGCCCAGCTTAAATCCTTATCTGGGAATTTTCACCCGCTATTATTTTGGACAAAAAAAACACCCTTTTAGCTATACGAATCAAAATAAAGTGGCTTTTTATATGGAAGAAATGTTAGTTGCTGGCTATGGGTCTGAAAAGGAAGTATATAATTCTAATTATTACAACAATTCTTATAACTTTAATAATAACTATAATAATTTTAATTCAAATCCTTGGACGAATTCAAATTATTTAGATTTGGGAACGAACACTCGTTTAGCCTGCACTTTTTTAATTTGCAAACACGTTGCTTTGTCAGGAATTCTTAGTTATTCTTACAATTATTTAACAACTCAAACGACAACGACAACGATTAATATTGCTTCCAATCAAATTGAAAGAGATAAAACCACCGATAATTCTTTTAGTTTTATTGCCAATCTGGAAATCTATCTGTAAAAAGCAGTTTGAAAAAATAATTTCCATTCACCTTTCCCCTACTACCGTTCACCTATTTTAATTGTTTGTTAACCTAATACTGCTTGCGTTGCGTTGCAACGACATCTACTTTTGACAAAAATTAAAAATAAATCTAAAACACTATAAAATCATGGAAAATACAGAAAATAAAAACGAACACACAGAAATGTGGCAACATTGGGAAAAAAGTCATAGAAGAGGAAAAGTTTTTGGCGGAATATTATTTGTGCTAGCAGGCTCCCTCTTTTTTGCGAGAGAAATGGGCGCGGAAATTCCGGCTTGGGTTTTTACGTGGAAAGCTTTATTAATCGGATTAGGTTTATTATCGGGCGTTAAAAGCGGATTTAGAAATACCATGTGGCTGATATTAATCTTAATTGGTTCGGCATTTATTATTTCAGATTCGTATCCACAATTAATGATCAATCATTTAATTTGGCCCTCAGCACTTATTTTAGTTGGTTTATTTATCATTTTTAAACCAAGAAGAAAATGGAACAAACACTATTGGAAAGGAAGATATCGCAACCACAATCATTTTGATAAACATCAGGATTATTGTAATTATCAAGACGATGATTCTTCCGAAGATGCGCTGAATGTAACTTCGGTGATGAGCGGTACTAAAAAAACAACTGTCAGTAAAAATTTTAAAGGAGGGGAAATAACCGTTGTTTTATCCGGAGCGCAAATAGATCTTTCTCAAGCCGATTTTACGGGAACGATTTCGCTGGAAGTAACTGCCGTTTTGGGCGGTGTACAATTAATTATTCCGGCACATTGGGAAATCGAATCGAGATTGACTTCCGTAATGGGCGGCGTGCACGATAAACGTCCAATCAAAACTGCTACAGGAATGGAAGTCCGAAAAACATTAATCCTGAAAGGATCTGTTTTTATGGGTGGAATAGAAATTTCATGTTATTAATTGACAATCTAAAAAAATAAAATATGAATACATATTTGGTAAAATTGGTTTTTAATATTTCCATTGAAGACAAAAAAAAGACGTCGCAATTTGATGAACAAATCCGTTTGATTAAAGCGAACGATACAAAAGATGCCTTTTTTAAAGCGAAAATGCTGGGTAGACAAGAAGAAGATGTGTTTGTCAATAAAAATAATGAAGTGGTAAAATGGGAATTTATAGATGTCATTGATTTGTATCCTTTGCAGGATTTACAAGATGGCGAGCAACTCTATACGCTTACGCATGAAACGGAAGATACAGATTCTTTTATTCGATTTACACATCATAAATCAATGCTCACTCAAGCGAAATTCGTAACATTGACTTAAAATTTTGAGCAAACGCTTTCCATATTCCGTATTTCAGCTTATTGCTGGAAGTCTTGCTGCTTGCGCGATTTTAACAATTGTGCAAGCATTGGTGTTGCATCGTTTGCAATTATCGTGGCAAATTTCTGTGATAGACGCAGCAGTATCAAGCGCATTAATGGTTTTTGCGATTTTTGTAACTACCATTATTCATCAATATTACGATCCAAATAAAGACAGTAAATTACATCGTTTGGGTTTCGCCACCGTGCTTTCTATTTTATTTTGCATTGTGCTGCGTTGGTTGTTAAATGCCATTTTTACAGATAATGCGACGTATTTAGATTTCTTAAATAAATCAATTCCTGTACGATTTGTATTTTGCCTTTTACTCGTTTCAGTAACATTACTCGTGAATTGGTTTTGGAGCGTTTTATCCGATCAACAAGAAAACGAGCAACGAAAATTAGACACTGAAAAACTATTGAAAGAAGCTGAATTGGCAAAACTTCGTCAGCAATTGCAACCACATTTTTTATTCAACAGTTTAAATTCAATCAGCGCTTTAATTGTTGTAAAACCTTTAGAAGCGCGCAAAATGATTCAGCAACTATCTGATTTTCTAAGAGGCACGTTAAAAAAAGAAGATAAATTAGTTCAGCTCACAGAAGAATTAGAACATCTTAAATTGTATTTGGATATTGAAAAAGTACGTTTCGGACATCGTTTAAATGTTGTGTTTTCAACGGATGAAGAGAGCGGAAAACGTTTATTGCCTTCCTTGCTTTTGCAACCGATTGTGGAAAATGCCATTAAGTTTGGTTTGTACGATATTACGGGAGATGTTACCATCAGCATTGCTACCGCTATAAAAGAAAATAATTTATGGATTGAAGTACAAAATCCCTTTGATGCAGAAACCAATAAAAACGTGGAAGGCGCGGGTTTCGGCTTAAATTCTATTCAACGCAGATTGTATTTATTGTACGCGCGCAAGGATTTGTTGATGACAGAAAAAAAAGAATCTATTTTTATCACCACCTTAAAAATACCGGAAATACGATGAGAAAAATAATTATTATAGACGATGAACCTTTGGCGAGAAGCATTGTTGTGGAGTATTTGCAAGCGCATAAAGACATAGAAATTGTGGCGGAATGCAACGATGGTTTTGAAGGCGTTAAAAGCATTGCGCAACATCGGCCAGATTTAATTTTTTTAGATATTCAAATGCCAAAAATAAATGGTTTTGAAATGTTGGAATTGCTGCAACACACGCCGGCTGTCATTTTTACCACTGCTTTTGATGAATATGCGATTAAAGCATTCGAAACAAATGCCATTGATTATTTGTTGAAACCCTTTAATAAAGAGCGTTTTGATGCTGCGGTAGAAAAATGGAAATCGAAAAAAAATTCGGAAACTGCGCCCGATAAACAGTTGCAACAATTTATAGAAACCGCTGCCAAACAGCCAGAAGAGCGCAATCGGATTGTGGTAAAAAATGGAAACGACATTCGTATTATACCCGTAGAAACCGTTTTTTACATTGAAGCGTACGATGATTATGTGAAAATATTTACGCAAGAAAATTATTTTCTCAAAAAGAAAACAATGGCGTATTACGAGGAAACGCTTGATAATACTGTCTTTTTTCGGGCGCACCGTTCTTTTATTATCAATCTCAAGCAATTAACAAAAATAGAATCGCTGGAAAAAAATAGTTACGTGGCTATTCTTAAAAATGGAAAACGCATTCCTATTAGCCGCGGCAGTTATGCTAAATTAAAAGAAGTATTGGGATTGTAATTTTTATTTTTTTATCGTTCGAAAAAATAATTTTTCAAACACCTTTTTCGGCATAAAAAAACAGCTTCAAAAAAATATTTTTTCAAACCTGTTTTTACGTTTTAATTTGAAACCGTAATTTCTTGCTTCCAACCATCATAAATCCCAGTATCTTTTGAGTAAATTGAGACATTTACAGTATAAACACCTTGTTCTTTTGGTGTAAATTTACATTCTATACTACTACCTATATAGTGGTTAAATAGTTTAGCATAAACAACAGTATCCTTGTCCGCTTGCTTTATAGTAACACCCGCATCCACTATTTGTGCATCAGGACCACATAAGGTTACTTTTAATGTTGATTCTTCTCCCGCTTTCATTTCTTTTTCAGGTTCTATCGTTATAATTCGAACTTTTTTAAGAAATTTTCCAAGAGAATCGTATTTCTCACAATATAAGACCTCCCCTTTTTTATATATGGCATACATATCTAATCTGACATTATGATAATATTGTTTATATCCACCATCATTTAAATTATTAATATAATTTTGTATTGTTTTTAATTTGCCATCCTTAAAAAATGTCTTTCCTATGCCGTTCTGTTTACCATCTTTCATGTAGGCTTCCATAGTTAAATCTCCTTCTATATTATATTCTTTTTGAAGACCTTCCTCTTTACCCATAATGTAATACATTTCCGTTTGTAATTGCCCTGTTTCATAATACCATTTTGTAATTCCCACAAGTTTACCATCTGAATAATCTGATTCGCACTTCATTGAGCCATTTGGATAATATTGCTTAAAGTGCCCATTTAAAAGCGCATCTTTAAAAATTGCTTCTTGAAACAACGTTCCATTCGGATAATATATCTTTTTTGTTTTTGTACATGCAGAAAGCCCAAGTACAATCAATAAAAATAATACGTTGCGATTTTTCATTTGCAATTTTTTGTCAATTATTTCAAAATCAAATTTGCAATTTTTTTTGCCTTCAAAAAAATATTTTTTCAAACACCTTTTTCAGAAAATATTTTTTTCGAAATCTCAGCCTTGGATCTTTGTTCCTTTAAAGAAAAAGAAATTAAAGAAAATAGAATTGAAAAATTATTTTTTCGAATAGAATGTTATTTCGCTCCAACGGAGCTAACCTTTATTTCAAAATTTAACTATTACGATTAAACTTCTACGGAGTTAAATAAAAACGGTTTGAAAAAATAATTTTTCGAGGCATAAATTTTTTCAAAAAAAAGATCTTCAAAAAAATAATTTTTCAAATGGATTTCTTCCGAGCCAATTTCCCAATTGTTAAACCTTGAACAAGAATAGAGAAGGTAACCACGCAATAAGTAAGTATCACCCAAAGATCTTTTTGCATTTCGGGCTGCAGCGAAAGTGCGAGTGCAATTGAAATTCCGCCACGCAAACCGCCCCAAGTAAGTATTACGAGCGTGCGTTGCGTAATTTTTTCTTTAAATTTAATAAATTGTGATGGTAAAAAAACAGAAATATATCTGGTTGCTAAAACCAAAACAATCATTAGCAAACCAATCACAATGTAAACAGGAACAAAGTGAATGATGAGTAATTCTAAGCCCATTAATACAAATAAAATTGCGTTTAAAATTTCATCCAGTAATTCCCAAAAGGTGTAAATGTATTCGCTCGATTTTTTACTTTTGGCGTGTTCCTTTCCTTGATTTCCGATAATAATTCCGGCTGCCACCATTGCTAAAGGACCAGAAGTATGCAGGAAATTTGCCAATGAATATCCGCCCATTACTAATGCCAATGTTATTAAAACTTCCACTTTGTAATCGTCTATTTCCCGCATCAACATTAAGCCCAAATAGCCAATTATAATTCCGAAAAGAATTCCGCCAATCGCTTCTTGCGCGAATAACAAAATAATACCTGTAAAATGGATGCTATTGCTTTGTTCGGCAACTTGTAAAATGGTGAGAAAGATAACAACCGCAACACCATCATTGAACAATGATTCTCCCGCAATTGTCATTTCGAGTGAAGGTGAAATTTTTGCTTCTTTTAAAATTGCCAAAACAGCAATCGGATCTGTCGGAGAAATAAGTGATCCGAACAAAAGGCAATAAATAAGATTAGTTTGAATATTAAATAATCCAAGTAAATAATAAGTAACTATTCCGATAATAAATGTAGAAAGCAAAACACTGAATGTGGAAAATACGATAACCGGAATTTTTTCTTGCTTTAACTGTTCTAATTTGATGTGGATAGCGCCCGCAAAAAGCATGAAACTTAACATACTTCCCATCAACAATTCCGAAAAATTAAAATGGCGCAGATACGTTGTTGCTTTTTCTAAAATGGCAGGATTTACAATTCCAATTCCGATAAGTACGAAGGAACTGATTAGCGCCAACACCATCAGACCGATGGTAGCAGGCAGTTTCACAAATCTATTGTTGATGTATGCAAAAAACGCGGTTAAACAAATTAATATGGAAAAAGCAGTATAAAGCGTCATTTTAATTATGGAATTTTTTTAAGAATTCAAGATAAAGATATCAATAAATTAGCCAAAAAAAAGCCACCCTAGGGACTTGAACCTTCGACTTACGTATTACGAATGTGTTATACTACCAAAGAACTATAGTGGCAAACACGTATTGTCATTCAACTTTCGCAAATCTACAAACTAAATTTATTCGCTGAAAAAATAATTTTTTGGAAGTACTTTTTATAGTTAAATTTTATCTTCAAAAAAATAATTTTCTAAGCACTTTTATTTCTACTTTTGAATCCAAATTCAGTTTAATTAATCGAAAAAATAATTTTTCAAATGAGTTTTATAGCTAGCATACAAGCCAGACAAATCCTTGATTCCAGAGGAAATCCAACGATTGAAGTAGATGTGATAACAGATAGCGGAACGCTCGGTCGCGCTGCCGTTCCGTCTGGTGCATCAACAGGCGTACACGAAGCCGTTGAATTGCGTGATGGTGACAAAGGAATTTATCTTGGTAAAGGCGTTTTAAAAGCCGTAAACAACGTAAATACCGTTATTCAAGAAGAATTAAAAGGACAATATATTTTTGATCAAAATCAAATTGATAGAAAAATGATTGCGCTGGATGGCACGGATAACAAAGGAAATTTGGGTGCCAATGCCATTTTGGGAGTTTCGTTAGCGGTTGCAAAAGCTGCTGCGGAAGAAGCGCGCCAGCCGCTGTATCGCTACGTGGGCGGCGTAAATGCCAATACACTTCCGATTCCGATGATGAATATTATCAATGGAGGTTCGCATGCAGACAATAGCATCGATTTTCAGGAATTTATGATTATGCCCGCTGGTGCCAGCTCTTTCAGCGAAGCAATTCGTATGGGCGTAGAAGTTTTTCATCATCTTAAAAAAGTATTAAAGGATGAAAATTATTCTACCAATGTAGGCGATGAAGGCGGTTTTGCACCCAATTTAAAATCGAATGAAGAAGCTATCAAAATGGTTTTGAAAGCGATTGAAGGAGCAGGTTACAAACCAGGAGAAGATATTTACATTGCTTTAGATCCCGCGGCTTCTGAGTTTTATGACGAAAAAGAAAAAAAATACCATTTAAAAAAATCAACAGGCGATAAATTATCCGCTTCTGAAATGATTGATTTTTGGGCTGATTGGGTGAAAAAATATCCTATTATTTCTATTGAAGATGGCTTGGCAGAAGACGATTGGGACGGTTGGAAATTAATGACCGATAAGCTCGGGAAGAAAATTCAATTGGTGGGAGATGATTTATTTGTTACCAATGTAAATCGCCTGAAACAAGGAATTGACAAAGGAGTTGCGAATTCGATTCTCGTAAAAGTCAATCAAATCGGAACACTTACCGAAACAATTAATGCGGTAAATATGGCGTACACCCATTCGTACACTGCCGTGATGAGCCATCGTTCGGGCGAAACAGAAGACAGTACAATTGCGGATTTAGCAGTTGCTTTAAATACAGGAATGATAAAAACCGGCTCTGCGTCGCGCTCCGACAGGATTGCAAAATACAATCAATTGCTTCGCATCGAAGAAGCCTTGGGAGAAACAGCCAATTTTTTAGGCAAAGATTTTAAGTTTATTTGAAATAATTTTGATATTGATATTTAACACGCTAATTTTATACAATTCATTTTTATAAAAAAACAATTCTTGGAAACAAAAGATAATATGGATACTTTAAAAGAAAAATTTGCAGCTAAGGCAATGCCAATGGCGGCAGAAGTAAAAGCATTAATTAAAGAACACGGAGATAAAAAACTGGGAGAATATACTGTTGCGCAAGTATATCAGGGGATGAAGGGCATGATTGGAATGGTTACCGAAACATCTAAATTGGATCCAGAAGAAGGAATTCGTTTCAGAGGTTTTACTATTCCTGAATTGCGCGAAAAACTACCAAAAGCTCCGGGAGGCTTTGAGCCATTGCCTGAAGGCGTTTTTTATCTGATGCTTTTAGGTGAACTTCCTACGCAAGAAGATGTGTTGAACATCGGAAATAACTGGGCGCGCAGAAGTATTGTTCCGAAACATGTGTTTGATTTATTGGACGAATTGCCTGCTGCTACGCATCCGATGACAATGTTCAGTATTGCTGTTATGGCGATGCAAACCGAATCTCTTTTTGCAGCAGCGTATCGCAAAGGCATCAACAAAAAAGATTATTGGGATTATACGTATGAAGATTCCATGAATTTGATTGCGCGTTTACCAAGAGTTGCAGCGTATATTTATCGCAAAAAATATAAAAATAATGTGCACATCGAACCAGATCCTAAATTGGATTGGGCAGCAAATTTCGCGCACATGTTGGGTTATGAAAAAATGGACATGCAACGCTTATTGCGTTTGTATCTTACCATTCATGCGGATCACGAAGGAGGAAATGTTTCTGCTCACGCTACGCATTTGGTAGGTTCGGCATTAAGTGATCCATATCTTTCTTTTTCTGCTGGAATGAATGGATTAGCTGGTCCTTTGCACGGTTTAGCCAATCAAGAAGTATTGATGTGGATATTGAAACTGCGCGAAGAATTAGGCGGAGGTTTACCTTCTAAAGAACAAATTGCAGCGTACATTAAACAAACATTGGAAGCCGGGAAAGTAGTGCCGGGCTATGGACACGCAGTATTGCGTAAAACAGATCCTCGTTTTACAGCGCAACAAGATTTTTATAAAAAATACATCAAAAACGATGACGTTTGCGAAATTGTACAATTGGTGTATCAAGTTGCGCCGCCTATTTTGGAAGCTACAGGAAAAATTAAAAACCCTTGGCCCAATGTAGACGCGCATTCTGGAGCTTTGTTATTGCATTACGGAATGACGGAATACGAATTTTACACCGTAATGTTTGGTGTATCCAGATCTTTAGGCGTACTTGCTTCTTTAATTTGGGACAGAGCACTTGGTCATCCATTAGAAAGACCAAGTTCAGTTACAACAGATGGTTTGAAAAAGAAAATTGGTGTAACAGTATAAATTTTGTTTTTTGTTTTTGAATCCTCAGAAAATTAATTTTCTGAGGATTCTTTTTTGGAAAAGATAAATCAAGAAAATTGTCTTCAAAAAAATAATTTTTCAAAGCACATTTTATTTAAAATGTGCTGCAATACCAATATGCCCCCAACCGTGATAGAGCCCTGTTTTAATCTCGTGGCTAATGTGTGTAAAGGAATAGTCGATGGAAATAGATTGATACGAGAAACAGATTCCACACGTATAGCCAAGTACAATATGATTGATCGCATTGGAAGGCAAAGTGTAAATACTGTTGTCGGAAAACAAAGCGCCTTGCATTGTTCCGTTATAAGCTACGCCCTCCATCCAGCCATTAATAAAAGTATACAATTGAAATTTCCGAGTTCTGTTTCCCGAAAAATAAGATTGCATTTTTCCGAGTCTTAATTTTCCACCCAATTTTATATTGTCATATACATTGCCTCCATTCAATTCTCCCATCCCTGAAAAATCAATACAGGTGTCGTTTAGCAAGCCTTTTTCATAACGTATTCTATAATCCATCATTGCTTGATTTCCAATTTGATATTTCCAACCATCAGGTTGCCGATCGTTTATCCATCGATGAATCATCGCTTGCTCTTCACCACATTCGGCACTTGGTCCGATAACTCCAATATCCATTTCAGAAGTCAGCTTTTGCTTTTTAATTTCTTCTGTGGAAATTTTCACATGACCAATATATACGTATCCTGCATAAGGTCTATCTCCCCTTTGGATACTGCTAACCGTTATGGAAGTGGGTGTAAAACCATCTTGATCCATATTTATTTTATACTCCACAATTGAGTTAGAAAGTTTCGGCAAAAGAGCCATCAATGGATCATATCTCCAGCACGGAAAAACAAATTCGATTTTTATCCCTTGTGTATAGTAAAAATCCGTACCAGTAAAATAATCGTTTTCGTAATTTATTTTTATTGAGGAGTTTGTACTGATTCTACTTTCTGTAGTATCCGATTTCGCATCAGCGCGTATCGAAAAAAAGGAAATAATAAATAAAAAAAGGATTTGTCGTTTCATCTTAAAATAACATACGTAAAAAAGAGGAAGTGCGATTTTAGTCTTGAAAAATTATTTTTTCAAATAATCAATTGTGTAGTGCAAACCTTTGCTTTCTTTACGTTTCATGGCACATTTAATAATTAAATATCCAACCGTAATGAGGTTTCTCAATTCGCATAATTTAGGCGAAAGCGTTGTTTTTTGATACAACATTTCGTTCTCTTTATATAAAATTTCTAATCTATCAAATGCCCGTTGAAGGCGTAAATCCGAACGAACAATTCCAACATAACTACTCATTATGGCTTGCACTTCTTTCAAACTTTGCGTGATTAAAATCATCTCTTCTGGATGTTCCGTTCCTTCCGTATTCCAAGCTGGGAGTCCTTCACAAAAATTATTTTTTTGAACTTGTTTTATCGAGCTTAAACTTGCACGATGCGCATATACCAAGGCTTCCAGCAAAGAATTAGATGCGAGCCGGTTTGCGCCATGCAAACCAGTGGATGCACATTCGCCTACGGCATATAAATTTTTAATGGTACTTCTACCCTCGTCATCTACTTTTACACCTCCGCAAAGGTAATGCGAAGCTGGAACGACAGGAATAAAATCTTTCGTAATATCAATTCCAATGGATAAACATTTTTTATAGATGTTCGGGAAATGCTCTGTTAGTGCAGTTTTATCAAGATGTGTACAATCTAAATATACAAAATCATCGCCTCGTATTTTCATTTCATTATCAATAGCACGTGCAACAATATCGCGCGGAGCAAGGGATTTACGCACATCGTATTTTTCCATAAAGGAATTTCCGTCCATTGTCTTTAATATACCGCCAAAGCCGCGTACAGCCTCAGAAATCAAGAAAGAAGGATGCTCGCCCGGATTGTAAAGCGAAGTAGGATGAAACTGAATAAACTCCATATTTTTCACGCTGCCTTTGGCGCGATACACCATCGCAATTCCGTCGCCCGATGCAATGGTAGGATTAGTAGTCGTTTCGTACACATTTCCTGCGCCGCCTGTTGCCATCAGCGTTGTTTTTGCGAGAATGGTTTCTACTTTATTCGTTTTTAAATTTAAAATATACGCGCCATAACAAGCAATATCAGGCGTTCTACTATTTACTTCGATGCCGAGATGGTGCTGCGTTAAAATATCAATAGCAAAATAATGATCAAAAATTTCGATGTTTGGATGGGTGTGTGCCTTCGCCAATAAAGCGCGTTCTATTTCAAATCCAGTATTGTCTTTGTGATGTAAAATTCGATGTTCCGAATGTCCACCTTCTCTTGCTAAATCGTATTCTCCTTTAGCTGTTTTGTCAAATTTAGCACCCCATTCTATCAGTTCTTTTACGCGTTCGGTAGATTCAGTAATCACCATTCGCACAACGTTTTCGTCGCACAAACCGTCTCCGCAAATCAGTGTATCACTTATGTGTTTTTCGTACGAATCGGGTTCGTACATCACGGCAGCAATTCCGCCTTGTGCATATTTCGTGTTCGACTCGTCTTCGTTGGCTTTCGTAATCATGCATACTTTGCCGTGCTCCGCCACTTTCAGTGCGTAACTCAAGCCTGCAACGCCCGAGCCGATTATCAGAAAATCAACTTTTTTGCTCAAAATTATTCTTACTTTTGTACTGATTTATTTCTGCAAAAATACTTATTCCTCCTAATAATAGATAAAAAATAAACATGGAAAATATACTTAAAAAACCGATTGTATTGTACGCCGAAAGCACGCCAAATCCTTCTGCGATGAAATTTGTAGCAAATATTTTGTTAATAGCAGAAGGCGCAACGGCTCAATATCAAACTAAAATGGAAACGAAAGGCGCGCCGCTTGCCGCGAAATTGTTTGAATTTCCGTTCGTGAAAAATATTTTTTTCAACGCCAATTATATTACGATAACAAAAACAGATGCAGTAACGTGGGACGATATTATCTTGGAATTACGCGAATTTATCAGAGCATACATTGCAGACGGAAAAGCGATTATCAACGAACTTCCGAAACAAGAAATGCCGGCAGATTCGTCTTTCAAAAAGACTACTTCTGTTTACACGGAACACGTTGTTCCGCAAAACGAAACGGAAGCAAAAATCATCGAAATATTGGATCAATATATTCGTCCGGCAGTAGAAGGCGACGGCGGATTAATTACGTTTAAATCCTTTAAAGACGGCGTTGTAGAAGTAGTTTTAAAAGGTTCGTGTAGCGGATGTCCATCGTCCACATTAACGCTAAAAGCAGGCATAGAAGCTCTTTTGAAAAAAATGGTTCCGAGCGTCAAAGAAGTGGTGGCAGAAGCGGCTTGAAAAATTATTTTTTTGAATGAATTTTTTGCCTTCTAAAAAATATTTTTTTGGAAGCGAAAAATCAGAATAAAAATTTAGAGCGATTTCTTTTTCCTGTTTCTCCACATAAATAATTTTGGATTATTGGTGTAACGCGTCAAATCGTTATCAATTAAAATCACCATAAAATCTATAAACGGCAAGGTTCCGAAGCCGCCTCCAAACGTAGCGATATACAACAATGGCATGCCGCTGGTTGTTCCTAAATACCAACGATGCAAACCCAACATCCCGAAAGGAATGGGAAATGCGAGCACTGCCGCAATCCATTTTCGTTTTTTTGAATGTTGAATAGTGTCGTTGTGGAGAATAGTGTCTGAAAAAATAATTTTTGAAGTGCTTATTTCGAGGCTTGAAAAATTATTTTTCGGAAGTGATTTTATTTTCCCAAACAAATTCCCCGAACAAAACAAGAGTCCGAAAAAGGCTCCCAAAAAAATAATTTTTTGAACGCTCGTTTTCAATTTACAAATTAAACACGCGTGAAATACTAAATCCGAATTTATATCCGCCATTTAGCCAGGAATCAGTGGTATTGGGAATAAATGCGCTTTCAATAATTCCAGATGCATTAGCGAAATATAAATGAAAAACGTGTCCGCCGGTTTCTATTTCGATGCCCACGGAAAGTGGATTGTAATAACTTAAGGTCGGATTATTTTCTCTGTATTTTGAAATGATGTAATAATAATCGGCAATAATTCCGAAATGTTTGGTAAGCATGTAACGCCCACCGCCACCGATAGCGTAAACATCGTTTTCGTTGGTGGCACCATTATTTGTATTGACATTTGCCAATACGTAATTTAAATGTACGTAAGTTGGTACGATTTCCAAAGAAAGTCTATCACCAAATTTTCGTGCCAACATCATTTCCGAAACATAGGTAAATCGGTCGGGCCAATTTTGTACAACATCATTGGAAGCACCTGCGTAAAAAGTAGTACTGCGCTGCGGACAATAGGTATCTCGGAAACAAAAAGCAAGTGAAAAAGGAATATGATTGTTAATAGTTTGATCCAATAAACGGTATTTGATATTCCCGTCAATGCCTTCAAATTGGCGGCTTCTACCTATACCAATACTCAGTTTATCGGTTAAACCGAAATCAAAAGCGAAACGAATATCTTCTGCATTGTCCAATCCATAAAGTGTGTGAAATCCTCCACCACTGGCAGCTCCAGCGTTTCCGAAACGATGATCAATTCGGAAATCCATCGTGCCTTTTTTAACTGTTGCTACCGTTGGCAAATCAATTAGGCTGCTTGTTTTAAACAGACTTTCTACTTTTTCATTTTTCGGCTGATTCTTAGTAGTATCAACTAAAGCAAGTAAATCATCTTGAGCTTTCGCGTGTATCGAAAAAAAAGAAAGGCTCGTAAAAGCGAGTACGTAAAAACTATTTTTCATAAGGTGTATTTTTTATTTTTTAAAGGAATCGAGTGTTGCATTTAAGTTCACATCAATATCCGCAGCGATGGCTTCAACGCCCACATAACTGGGCACTTTAATTTTATAATCCGCTAAATGAATTTTAAATTTTGTCGCCAACGTAACTTCTCCACTTTTTATGGTAAGCAATCCGGAAATTGTAATTGTTTTCTGAACGCCGTGCATATCAAGCGTTCCGGTAGTGGTGGTAGTATAAGTACCGTCTTGGGTATAATCAATTTTTTCATTTATTTTTCCCTTGAAAACAGCACTCGGAAATTTATCACTTTCCATGTAATCTTCATTAAAATGCTCTTGCATCAAAGGTTTCGGAAAAATAAAATCTTTGATGGAAATTTTCATCTGAATATCATTGGTTGCTGTACTCAACACCATAATGGTTAATTTATTGCTGGCTTGTACATTGGCGACAGAACCTACTGAGAAAAAACTTATTTCAGATTTTTTGGCTACATAAATTTGTGCATCCAAGTTGGAATATCCAAGACAAATTGCCAGCAAAAAGAAACTGATTTTTTTCATACGGTTGTTTTTAACAGGTTACAAAATTATTTTTTTTAACACTTCATTTACTATGCCAAAAATTTATTTTTTTCGCGTGAAACAAAAAGACATACGATTTTTCTTTAAAAACGGTTTTTTAGATTAATTGGAATAGTTTTTCTCTTGCGTTATTTTCCCAGTTTCATCGTAATAAATCCAATGTCCTGATTGTTTCCCTTTAGTGAAAAATCCAGTGTATTCCGTTTTTCCATTTTCATACCAAACCGTCGTTTTTCCATCGGCTAAATCATCGGTATAAAAATTTTCGCTCCAAGGTTTCCCACTTTTATACCACGAATCCCATTGTCCTTCTTTTTTACCATTCAAATAATCTCCTTTTTTTAAAATCACTCCATTGTCGTAACGATCAGTTACAATTCCATTTTTTAAAGTGGTATCTATTTTTATGGGACGAGGAGGAGCTACTTCAGTAGAATCTATTGTAGCAGTTTTTGATTGTGTTGCTGAATGGCAAGCAGGGAAAAACAAAAGTGTTCCAAAAAAAATCGCGCTCAATGCGATGACAGAAATTGTTTTTAAAAAATTATTTTTCATAGGTAAGAAAATTATTTTTTTGATTTATTTTTTACGCTCAATCGTATAATACACTAATTGTTCCAATGATTCCCTTGCTTCACTTTTTTCGAAATGATGAAGTATTTCCAATGCTTTATTTTTGTATTCATTCATTTTTTGTGTTGCGTATTCAATCCCTCCGTTTTTCACGACAAATTTAATAACTTCTGCCACTTTCTGAGGATTTGTATTGTGATTTTTTACGAGTAAAATTATTTTTCTTTTCTCGTTCCACGAAGCTTTGCTCAGCGAATAAATCAAAGGTAAGGTCATTTTTTTTTCTTTGATATCTATCCCTGTTGGTTTTCCGATGTTTTCCGAACCATAATCAAACAAGTCGTCTTTCAGTTGAAAAGCAATTCCGACCAGCTCACCAAAGGCTTTCATTTTTTCTATGAGAAGTGTATCATTTGTTGTCGAAGCTGCTCCACAAGCGCAACACGATGCAATTAAAGAAGCTGTTTTTTTACGAATAATTTCGAAATAAACCATTTCTTCGATGTCTAATTTTCGCGCTTTCTCTATTTGGAGCAATTCGCCCTCGCTCATTTCGCGCACGGCATCCGACACAATTTTGAGCAAGTGAAAATCATTGTTCTCTACGGATAAAAGCAATCCTCGCGAAAGCAAATAATCGCCCACTAATACTGCAATTTTATTTTTCCAAAGCGCATTGATTGAAAAAAAACCACGTCTTTTGTCAGAATCATCCACCACATCATCGTGCACCAAGGTAGCAGTGTGTAATAATTCTATCAATGCAGCAGCTCTATATGTACTGTCGTTAATAGTTCCGCAAAGTTTTGCAGATAAAAAAACAAACATCGGACGAATTTGCTTCCCTTTTCTTTTTACAATATAATGCGTGATGGTATTGAGTAGCGGAACTGTACTTTTCATAGACGAAGCGAAGCGCGGCTCAAACTCCTGCATCTCTTTCTGAATGGGTATTTTTATGGTTTCTATGGAAAGCATATTTTTTTGAAGTGCTTTTTTCGTTTTGAAAAATTATTTTTTCAAAACGTTTTTGTCAGGAAATAAAACAAGCTCTTGACCCGTTTTTAAAATAGTATCATCCAAATTATTCCACACTTTTATCAAAGTTTCCGTAACGCTATATTTTTGTGATACAGAAAAAAGACTTTCATTTGGTTTTACGGAATAAATAATTCCTTTTGGCGAACAGACCACGGGAGAATTATTTTTTTTATCGACATACAATAAGCTGTCTTCCTTTGTTAGCGGAAGAGAACCATCATAGTCCGGAAGATCATTTAAAGCAATTCCTTTTTTAGGAAATTCGAAAGTATATGTTTTTTTGTCGGGATTATCCAAAGAATTTTGGCGCAACCAAGGATTAAAATATTTCAGAATTTTATAATTCACATTTTGTTGTTGCGCAAATAAAACTAAATTTCCGATGGACGAATCCACTTGAAGTGAATACGTAGGAATGCTCGGATACAAATCACTTTTACGCAAAATAAAACCATACAATTTAGGATGAGAAATAATTTCCTTGATGGCAAGTACGCGAAAAACATAGCGCGCCGTTTCATTGTTTAGTAACAAATCGTAATAACTGCATACTTGTTGTTTGCTCAATTGTTTTTCCACACCAGCAATTCCTTCGTTGTAAGAAGCGGCAACGAGCGTCCAGTTTTTCAAGGCATTGTAAGCATCTTTAAAATATTTACAAGCAACTACCGTGGATTTTTGTACGTTGTAGCGTTCGTCCACATTCTCGTCCACTTCCAAACCATAGGATTTTGCGGTACTTGGCAACAATTGCCAAAAACCTACTGCGCCAGCAGCAGAAGATTCATTCGACAAACGGCTTTCGGTGAGGGAAAGGTATTTAAAATCGTCCGGAATTCCGTAGCTTTTTAAAATGGGTTCAATAATCGGAAACCATCTGTTTGCTCGCTTGTGCATCAACAATGTTTGCGATTGCCAATAGGTATTTATCATTAATTCTTTGTCCACACTTTCGCGAACTGTAAAATCATTTTCAGGTACTTTTTCTCCGGCAAAATTGAGGTCTTTGGGTAAATTAAGTGCAAATATTTGGTATTTCGAATTAAATGTTTCTTGATAATCTCCATCACTAATGTAAAAACTACATAATTTAAAAATCAATAACAGCAAGAAAAACCCGCCAATAGCGAACATTGGTTTTTGGATTCTGGAAATTATTTTTTTCAATCTATCGCGTAGCTCCATCGTGTTTTAATTTTTTATTTCTTCGTATCGTTAGTGAAAGAAAAAAAGAAAATAAAATTAAGAAATAAAGACCGAAAATAGCCATATACATATATCCCCAATCTACAATTATTTTTACGATTAACAAAGTAAAAAAGGCGGATAATAACGAAATTCCGGCAAATGTATACGCTACTTGTCGATCACTAAATCCGAGATAAGATAAATGGTGTGTGGTGTGATCTTTGCCGCCGATAAAAGGAGATTTGCCTTTTGATAAGCGATTGATAACTACAACGGTTGTATCAATAATCGGAACAATAAATGCCATCAATACGGCAAAAAAATCTCTTGAAAAAATAATTTTTTCACTGCCTGTTTTGAAGTTCCAAAAATAAATAATTCCGATTGCACCCAAGAAAACACCCATAAATTGGCTTCCTGTATCGCCCATATATATTTTGGAAGGATTCCAATTGTAAAATAAAAAGCCTATCAATGCCGCCATTACACCAATAAGTATGATGAGGAACATATTGGTGACATCGTCGTTAAAAACGGTAACAAGTACGGCAGTAAAAAGAATAAAAATAGAAACGGTGGTGGTGATAGCATCCATATTATCTAGCATATTAATGGAATTCATAACGGCTACAATCCAAAAAATAGTAAATAGATAATTGAGATTATTTTCCTCGAAAGCGTGAATAAAAGTTCCTGTTGCAATCAATATAATGCCACAAAGAACTTGCGCTAAAAATTTTAATAGTGGTTTTGTATTGTAAGCATCGTCGGCTAATCCCACTAAAAATCCAACAGTGCAAGCGAGCATAATGCCGAGTAATTGTTTGTTTAACAAGATTTCGCTTTGCTCGAAAAAAATAGAATAAGAAGCTACGGAAAATAAAAAAATCATGTAAAAAGAAATTCCTCCGAAGGATGGTTTGGTAAGACTTCCCCAACGTATAACTGGTTCGTTATCTGGGCGAATACCAAGTGTTTTTGAAAATTTCACAAACAAGCCGTTTACCAATAATGAAAAAATCGTAGCACATATAAAAAATATGCCATAGATAAGTACAATGTATTGACGAGAGGACATTAATGTTTGTTTAAAATAGGCTTACAAAATTTTTAAGAGGCTGTGCGTTTTTATCTTTTTCAGACAAAAGAGGCTCGGTAATTTTCCAATCAATTTTCAAATCAGAATCGTCCCAAAGAATGCTGTCTTCGGCATTTTTATTGTAAACGTTGGTACATTTATAGGAAAAAATAGTATCGTCTTCTAAGGTCAAAAATCCGTGTGCAAATCCAGTAGGAATCCAAAACATTGTTTTGTTTTTTTCACTCAATTCGATGCCGAAAGAATGTCCGTATGTTTTCGAGTTTTTACGAATATCTACCGCAATATCCCAAACGGCACCTTTAATAACGCGTACCAATTTACCCTGTGCATAAGGTGGATTTTGAAAATGCAATCCGCGCAAAACATTTTTTTGAGAAAGCGATTGATTGTCTTGCAAAAATTCGGTATCCACACCGTGTTTCAAAAAAATAGATTTGTTGTACGATTCAAAGAAATAACCTCTCTCGTCTTCAAATACTTTGGGTTGGATAATCCATAAATCCGCAATAGGGGTGCTCTTAAATTCCATCTCGAAAAATTATTTTTTTGAAAAGAATGATTTCTTCTTTTTGTGTTCTTCATCGTAATAACCGTATCCAGAACCATATCCATAACCATATCCGTAGCCATAATTGTAGCCGTATGATTTTCGTTTAACGTCCACACCATTTAGTATAATCGAAATCTTTTTAATATTATTTTCATTAAAAAGCCGATCGACATTTTGAATAAAACTGCGTTTAGAATACTCTGCACGCAAAATATAAATCGGATAATCTGCTTTTTGAATCATCGCAATTCCGTCTGTAACAAGTCCTACAGGAGGATTGTCGATAATAATCATATCGTATTTTGTTTTTAATTCCGCAAGAATTACATCCATTTTAGGGCTGATAATTAACTCTGAAGGATTTGGCGGAATGGGTCCTGCTGTAATAAAATCAAGGTTTTGAAGATTGCTTTTTTGGATACAATCTTCCAAACTATCTTTACCAATTAAAGCGGTGCTCATTCCTTTTGTATTTTCTGCGTTAAAGCCCAAATGTATTTTTGGTTTGCGCATATCTAAATCCAGAATAATTACTTTTTTCCCTGAGAAGGCGATAATCCCTGCTAAATTAATAGCAACAAATGTTTTTCCTTCTCCAGAAATGGTAGAGGTAACGGCAATAATTTTTGAAGCAGGGTCGTTGGAAATAAATTGCAAATTGGTTCGTATGGATCGGAATGCCTCTGCTACAATGGATTTCGGGCTTTTATCAATGAGTAATTGTGATACGGGAATTTCATTTTGATATTTAGGTACAATTCCCAAAATACTTACAGAAGCACTGGTATGCTTGGTAATTTCATGCAAAGAATTAATTTCGTTGTAAAAAACATAGCGTAATAAAATAAGTAACAAACTACTCAATAGCGCCAACAGCAAGCCTACGGTGATCGCTATATTTTTATCAGGAGAAATAGGTTTTCGGCTAATTTCTGGTTTCTCGAGTATAACATTCTGCGAAACATAGCCTGCTTTGGAGATGGAATATTCTGTTTTTCGCTCCAGCAGCAAGGTGTAATATTTTTCGTTGATGGCATAAAGTCTTTCTAAACGGCTGTATTCGACATCGTTTGCTGGCACTTGAAAATTTTTATTTTCAAACTCAGCAGCTTTACCAATCAGGTTTTGCTTTTTGTCTTCCTCTTGTTTGTATATGGAAGAGATGGCAGCCAATAATATTTTTTGTTGCGCCTCAATTTCGTAATTAACGGATTTTATTTCTTCGTTATCGGGAGTAACATTGTACAGCATTTTTTCTTTTTGCACCAATAAATCGTGTAATTCTTTCATCTGATCGGTAATAGAAATGGCATAATCCGAGCCAGCAAGCATCGTTAATAAATCAGAGGCATCTATATTTTTTTGAGCCTTAATATTTACTTCTATTTGTTTCAATAAATTTTCTTCCAATTCTACAGTCGTAATTCGATCTTCTAAACTATTAAGACGCGCAACGTTTGCAGTAGCAAGTTCCGGGTTGGGATCAATGTTGTTTTCTTTTTTAAAACTTTCGATGGAATCTTCCGAATTTTTTAGTTTTTCATATACATTATCCAATTGTTCATCTATAAAAGTCAATACGCTTTTCGCACTTTGGCTCTTTTTCTCCACATCAAATTGCATGAACTCGGCAGCTACTGTTCTCACAATATCTGCCGCTTTTGTAGGATTGTTATCTCTAAATGAAATCAAAACAGATTTCGCATCGTCGTTCAATATCTTAACTGTTAAACGATTGTAATATTGATTGACGAGGTTATCGGAATCATTTAGAATAAAATAGAAAGCATCTTGTTTCAGCCCGTTTTGTTCTTGGGTGATATTTTTATAATTGTTGAGAGTAATTTTAAGATCAACATCTGGCAAGTGGAGCAATTGATTCACTTGGAAAGAATAGTTGTAAACTTGCTTATTTAATTGGAATTGAAGCGTCCCTTTTTCAGAATTGTAAAAATGAATATTTATTTTTCGTCCAATTATTTCCGATGATTTGATATCCGCTTTTACCTCAAACGGAGAACTCGTATATAATTCATTATTCTTAAAAGTACCTTCTGTAAAATAACTTGTCTGCAAAGGCAATTGAAAGAGCACTTCCTTTAAAAATACTTTTGAACGCATCAATTCGATGGCTTCTGGTAAATCATCGTTTGTTTTATCAGATAAATTTTGCATATCCAATACTTTGTTAGCTGTATTGTCTGCTCTTATTTGCAAAATAGTACTTGATTCGTACACCCAAGGGGAGTAGCGCACATAGATATAAGAAGAACCAATTCCAAGAATAAAAAAAGCAAGAATCCAAGGCACGCACTTACGTGCGATAAAAAGAAACAAACCAATTTCAAATTCACTGCCGAAATTGGTTAAACGCTCTCTGTAAAGATCAAAATTTTCTTTTGTCGAATTAATATCGTCTTGATACATTTTGGCTTTATAGAATCATTACTTAAGGCTCTTTATTAGAGCGTAGGTAACAAACAGTGTTGATATCAAAGTCAAGTAAGGTGTGAGTTCAGTCAGTAATTTCAATGTTGTGTTACGTCTTGGTTCCACATAAATTAAATCATTGGCTTGTAATATCATTTCTCCTTGCTTTAATCCATCAATTTTAGACAAGTCAATTAAATATACTTTATAGTCATCGGCATTTCCGCGAATCAATTTTACTTTCCAAGCTTTGCCGTTTTCAGAAATTCCACCAGCAAGCGCAAGTGCTTCCAAAAGTGTTGTATTACTGTTTTCTAGCGGAATTACTTTTGCCAATCCCGGATCTCCTGGAAAAACAATAACACGCTCGTTTGTTACTTTTACCAATACAAATGGTTTGACATAAAAAGGAGTGTATTTTTGTTCTAACATTAATTCCGCTTCTCTTATGGTGAGTCCTGATATTTTTACACGACCTATAATCGGCAATTTCACGAATCCATCGTATTCCACTATATAATTTGTTGTTGCTTGATAAGCAGTAGCAGAAGTTCCCGTGGTATTTAGTGATGCTAAATCAACGAGTTTAAAACCGTCGTTGGTGTACATTCTGAAATCAACAATGTCATTGGGAGAAATTTTGTATTCCTTCGGACTCAAAGAATCTGTTAACTTGGCATATTGATAATCCTTTGGTGTCTTCAACATGATACTCGGATTTAGCATAGAACATCCCGTCATGGAAATCACTACAAATAAGTAGAATAAAATTTTACGCATAAGGCTTAAATGTATATTTATCTATAAAAAAACAAAATTATAAAATATATCGGGATGACAAGCAGTTTCAAATGGCTCTTTTCGCTTGTTTTTGCGATTGTAGCAAATTTTCGTATACTAATTTAGTATCATTGGCTAAGCGCTGATAGCTAAATTTCTGGTTAACAAAATTCCATCCTTCCTCCGAAAATTTTTTCCGAAGCGCTTCATTTTCAATTAAAATAAGCATGTTTTTAACTAATTCAACTACATTATTGTTTTCGGATAACAAAGCTGTTTTTTGCTCCATCACAATATTTTCAATCCCGCCTACTTTACAGGAAACTATTGGTTTTCCTGCAGCTTGTGCTTCAATTAAACTTACGGGAGTGCCTTCGTTAAAGGACGTAAGCGCAATAATATCGCTGCCTGCCATCGCAACATCAATATTTTTTATCCAGGAAGTGAACGTGAGCAACTTTTTTTCAGTTGATTTTGTAGCGTCCGAAAAATTAATTTTTTGAAGTCGTGCATACGCCTCAATATTCGCGTGCTCTTCACCATCACCAATAATAAATGCTCGAATTTTTTTTTCTGTTTTTTCAGAAACTATTTTCAAAGCATCTAAAAATAAACGATGATTTTTAATCGGAACCAAACGTCCCACAATGGAAATCACAATTTCATCTTCATCAATATTGTATTTCGATCGGAATTCAACTCGTTTTTTTTCTTTATTCTCCTGAAATCGTTGCAAATCAAATCCCAGCGGAATAATTTTTATTTTGTTTACTTCGCAGATTTTATGAATAGTCGCCAATTCGTATTGTTGTTTTTCGCTAATCGCGATGATACACGTGCTTTTTTTTGCGAGATATCGTTCCACACTTTTGTAAAAAAAAGTTTTCAATTTACCGAAATACGAATGAAAAACATGTCCGTGAAAAGTATGTACAATTACAGGAACATTACAATTGTATGCAGCTAATCTGCCCAAAGCGCCAGCTTTTGACGCATGTGTGTGTACGATATCTGGTTTAAATTCTTCAATTATTTTTTTTATTTTTTGATAGGCTGCTCGATCGTTTTTCCAGTTGATTTCGCGTTTCATTTCTGGAATAATAATGGGTTTTAAACCCAATTGATCCAAAATAAATTCGGAGCTGTCTTCGGTTTCGTCTTTTTCTCCACCTACTAATAAGGTTTCAAATTCGGGCGCTAAATATTTACTCAGATAGGCAACGTTGTAGGTGGGGCCACCCAAATTGAAACGGTTGATAATCCTTAAAACTCGAGGCATGAAAAAATATTTTTTTGAAAAGAAAAATGAAAACAAAAGTAAAAATAAAATTCCGAACAACCTTTTGCAATCCATTTCAAATCGTATTTTTGCGAAAAAGAAACGACCATGATAAAAGCAAATAATCCACTATTAAAATCGTGGATAGAAGTTAAAAAAAACAGCGATTTTCCGATACAAAATTTACCATTTGGTATTTTTAAAACAGCATCACTTTCGCCAAGAGTTGGCGTTGCCATTGGAAATTTTGTGATGGACATTGCAATGCTTCAGCAAATGGGCTTCTTGAAAAATAATTTTTCAAACACTGTTTTTGAAACTGATTTTTTGAATGATTTTATCGCACTTGGCAAACAAAAAACACGCGAATTACGTAATCGCATTTCTGAATTGCTTACGTTGGAAAACGCTGAATTACGTGATAATCCAGAAGCTCGAAAAAAAAATTTTCACGAGCAAAAAAACGTACAGCTTTTAATGCCTGTAAAAATAGGCGATTATACTGATTTTTATTCGAGTATAGAACACGCTACCAATGTGGGCTCGATGTTTCGTGATCCAAAAAATGCCTTGCTTCCGAATTGGAAACATTTGCCGGTGGCGTATCACGGAAGAGCCTCTTCCATCACGGTTTCGGGAACAAATTTTCATCGTCCGAAAGGACAAACAAAACCAGCAGATGCAGAAAACCCTGTTTTCGGTGCGACTAAATTATTAGATTTTGAGCTCGAAATGGCTTTTATTATTGGGAAAAATACAAAAATGGGTGAATCCATTTCTACCGAAAATGCAGACGATTTTATTTTCGGAATGGTTTTGTTTAATGATTGGTCGGCGCGCGATATGCAAACGTGGGAATATGTTCCGCTCGGGCCCTTTTTAGCGAAAAATTTTGCGTCCACTATTTCGCCTTGGATAGTAACGTTAGATGCGCTCGAACCTTTCCGAGTTGCTTGTCCTTCGCAAGATCCGGAAGTATTGCCATATCTTCAATTTAAAGGAAATAAAAATATCGACATTCAATTAGAAGTATTGATTCAGCCTGAAAATCAAGAGCCGACGAGTATTTCGCATTCTAATTTTAAATATATGTATTGGAATATGGAGCAACAATTGGCGCATCACACAGTAAATGGTTGCAATGTAAATGTGGGTGATATGATGGCTTCAGGAACTATCAGCGGACCCATTCCAAGTTCGTACGGCTCCATGCTCGAACTCACTTGGCGCGGAACAAAGCCGATTAAAATGATTGATGGATCGGAACGTAAATTTATAAATGATGGAGATTCCGTTATTATGCGAGGTTTTGCCGAAAAAGAAAATGTGCGAATTGGTTTTGGCGAAGTGAAAGCAAAAGTGTTACCTACTTTATAAGGACTTAAAATACTCGTTCGAAAAAATATTTTTTTAATGACTGAAAAATCGCTTAAAAATCCATTCAATTTAATTGTGATTGTGGCTGCATTGGGCTATTTCGTGGATATCTACGATTTGTTGTTGTTCAGTATTATTCGCATTCCGAGTTTAAAAGCTTTAGGTGTTTCGAATGCTGATTTATTAAATGTGGGCGCGAGTTTGATTAGTTGGCAAATGGGCGGAATGCTTATTGGTGGCATTCTTTGGGGAATTTTGGGAGATAAAAAAGGACGGCTTTCAGTACTTTTTGGTTCCATTATATTGTATTCATTTGCCAATATTGCGAATGGTTTTGTTACAACAATTCCGATGTATGCAGCAATGCGTTTTCTGGCTGGGCTTGGACTTGCGGGAGAATTAGGCGCGGGAATTACATTGGTTACGGAAACAATGACGAAAGAAAATCGCGGATACGGCACAACCATTGTTTCTTCGGTAGGAATTATGGGTGCTATTGCCGGATATTTTATCGCAAATTATTTTAATAATTGGCATATTTCTTATTTCGTAGGAGGCGGAATGGGTTTTCTGTTGTTGATTTTACGTGTTGGTGCGTATGAATCAGGATTATTTTCAAACATGAAGGAAAAACACATCACGAAAGGAAATTTTTTCGATTTGTTTTCTTCTCGAAAAAAAATGATAAAGTATTTAAGTGTTGTGTTGGTGGCAGTTCCGGTTTGGTACGTCGTGGGAATTTTAATTACGTTTTGTTCCGAAATCGGGAAAGAATTAAATATGTCTCAAATTCCAGATCCCGGAAAAGGAATTTTATATTGTTATGCAGGAATTGTTTTTGGTGGAACATTCTGCGGATTGATCAGTCAGTATTGGAAAAGCCGCATTAAAGCAATTACTCTTTTTATGATTTTGACGTTGCTTTTTGTGATTTTATATTACGTTTGGGCAAAAACATCATTGTTCGCTTTTTACACCGTTGCGGTTGGTTTGGGCGTTGCTACGGGTTATTGGACAACTTTTATTACATCTGCCGCCGAACAATTTGGGACAAATATCAGAGCTACGGTAACTACAACATCTCCTAATTTTGTGCGTGGTGCAGTGGTTCCAATGACAATGGGTTTTCGTTATTTCAAAACCTTTTTTTCAGATCAAGGCGCCGTTAAATCTTCCATTATTATTGGCGTAATTGTTTTTACAATTGCATTTATTGCGCTCCGAAACATGAAAGAAACTTATCACAAAGATTTGGATTACCTCGAGGAATAAATTTTTCTGCATAAAAAAACCGCAATAAATGCGGTTCTTAGAATAAGATTTCGAAAAAATATTTTTCTACACTTTTTTAGGGATCTTTTTACGTTTGTTGTGCTTATTAGAAGGAACTTTCTTTATTTTTTGTGTTGATTTTTTCGCAGGTGCTTTTTTAGTAGAAGGAGTAACCGCTGCTTTTACAGGCGTTTTAGTTGCATTGGTCTGTAATGTTTTTGCACTAAGGAAGAATACGGAGAGTAAAAAACAGGTTCCGAAAATTATTTTTTTCATAGTAATTCTACGTGTAATTAAATATAATCAAAGCGAAAGTAATGGTAGTAAATGAAGAAAACATGAAGGTTAGCCAATAAAAAAGCCGCCCAATGAGCGGCTTTTTTATATCTAAAAAAACTGAATTATTTTTTGTCAGCTGTTTTTGCTGCTGCTTTTTTCTCAGTTTTAGCTTTTTTCTCAGTTTTAGCTTTTTTATCAGCTTTTTTCTCAGTTGTTTTCTCAGTTTTAGCTTTTTTATCAGCTTTTTTCTCAGTTTTAGCTTCTTGAGCGAAAGTTACTGCAGATACTAACATTAATGATGCGAATAATAAACTTACTTTTTTCATGTTGTTTTTTGTTTTTTGGTTTGTGATTAATAAATTAATTTCGGGTGCAAATGTATAAAAAGAAAAATGAAGATTTGATGAAGAAGTTATTTTTTCTTGAAAACAATCTTAAAAATACTTCCTTCGCCTATTTTAGATGAAACTTCCACTGCAATAGTATGAAAATTTGCAATCGTTTTTACAATCGGAAGTCCTAATCCATAACTTTCGGTTTCTGTTTTATTGAATTTTTTAAACCGATCGAAAATAAATGGAATATTTTCAGGTTCTATTCCAACGCCATTGTCTTGCACTTCAATCGTGTAAAATTCATTGTTTTCTTTTTCCGAAATTTTTATCCATCCCCTCTTTTTATTGTATTTGATCGCATTGTTGATAATATTAAACAATAAAATAAAAAGTAAGGGCTTATTGCAATTCTCAATTGTAAAGTCATTTTCGATGGCAACGCTTAGCTCAATCTTTTTTTCAGTAAGACGTTCTTCAATTTCCATTATAACATCTGCCACCAATGATTTTACAGTTACAGTATGATTTTTTAAATATTGATCATTTTCAATTTTTGAAATCAATAAAAGTGTTTTTATTATTTTATTTAAACGATTCAATGTTTTTTGCGATTCAATAATCTTCAAAGCACTTTCTTCAGATAATTCATGATCTGCCAACATATTTTCGAGCCGACTTTGCAAAATGGAAATAGGCGTTAATAATTCATGAGAAACATTCGCGATAAATTCTTTTTCAATTAAAAAGGCATCGTTTATTTTTTTCATCATATTCGTAATGGTATCATCCAAATACCTGAAATCAGTTGTACTTGTAGGAATAGATGCATAATTGAATGTATCCGGATGTTTGGCTGTAATTAATTTATCTTGAATAATTCGATTAAAAGGACGAAGTAAATATTTACTAAATCCGATGTCCACAACAATGGTAACGGACAATACCAAAATAAGAACATAAAATGCAATTTTTTTCAAGGTCGATTCAAAATCTTCCACGGTAGATAAACTACGACCAATTTCTAACAAAAAGACTTGATTATTATCTGCAAACGTATAATCCAGCACGCGGTAATCCACTACTTCATTGTCAATGCTTCGCAGCGAATTTTCAATTTTAATATTCGGTAAAAATTTAGTGGTCGGAACAATGGAAATGTATTCTTCTTTCAAAATATTATAACTGGCAAAACTACTGTCAGGTTCTTCCTCAATAAAATGTTTCAAGCCAACTTTGTGAATAATTTTCAACACCTGATCCTTCATGTTTTTCAGTCTATAATCAGTATGAATTAATGTTGCCTCGTGGATAAGTGTGGGTACAAATAAAATAAAGGCGGCAATAATTAATACTTTGGAAGCAGCATTGAATAAGGCGAATTTTGAATACAGTTTCAAGTGAGAATTTTTTAAAGAATCGTTCTTTTTATTTTGGGCGATGCGGTTTTAAAAGAGAATCAAAAGTATCCTAAAAAGAACACCTCGCAAAATTAATTTTTCGAACCTGTTTTTTTGACTTCTAAAATTGAACACTAAACAAAAAATATTTTGAATAACTGAAAAAGCTCCTTTCTGAATTATTTTTTTACTTTTGGGCTAAGAATTTTTATTTGGCTCGTTGGTGAGCAGATAAATCGTTTATGAAAAAACTAATCGCATTTCTTTTTTTCATTGCACTTACTGCCGCTCAAGGTGTGCAGCCAGAAATGGCTGTGGCGCATGTTAAAGCTTGCTATATTTATAATTTTAGTCGCTACATCGAATGGCCCGAAAATTACCGACAAGGTGATTTTGTCATCGATGTGTTAGGTGGCTCTCCAACCATTTTGAGTGAATTGGCAAAAATGGCTGCCAGTCAAACTGCCGGAAGTCAGAAATTTCAAATCAACAATATTATATCGGTAGATAAAATTGGGAAATGCAATATATTATACATTCCATCCAATAAAAGCGTGGAAATAAAAAAAGCAGTATTGAAGTTGAAAGTTTCGAGTACACTCATTATTACAGATGATCCTGGTTCTACAAAATTGGGTGCTGCAATTAATTTCGTAGTAAAAGACAATCGACAAAAATTTGAACTAAATAGAAATAACGCACAAAAAAGCAAATTGGTGGTTAGCTCTAATTTAGCCACTTTAGCCATATTAGTAGAATGAGAAAAATGTTCACATATCCTTTTAACAGAAAGAATACACTCGCGGTATTTCTGTTTGTTGCTTTGGCGATGAGCGTTTCTGCGCAAGCAGGAAAAACGCTTTCGGATGTAGTGAATTATTTACAAACCGGAAAAATAGACAGCGCAAAAATCGTGATTGACGGACTCATGAAAGATTCCGCAAATCGGAAAGATGCGCAAGCCAATTACGTAAATGGTTTCGTATACAAGGAAATTTATAAAGAAAAAGAAATTGGAAATAAACAGTCGCCTGCGCGCGTGATAGCACTGCAATCGTTTGAAACATCGTTACGCATAGACACGAGCAAAGAAAACAGAGATAATAATTCATCGAACATTCATTTTTTAGCATCTAAATTTTTTAACGATGCCGCTACTTCCTTAGATACAATTCATTATCAAACGGCGATAGCGGATTACCTCCAATATAAAACAGCGAGTCGTTTTATTGATCCTAATTTTAATTCGAGCAAAGAAGATGTGAATTTTGATTTGGCTTTGGCATCTGTTTATTCGCAAAAATATGTGTCGAATAAAAAAGGAAATACTTCCTATTTGGATCTCGTTCGAAAAAATTATTTTTCGGTGTTGGCAATTGATTCCAATAACTACAGCGCCAATTATAACATGGGAATTTCATATTTCAACGAAGCAGTAGATATGATGTCGAGTATGGATTTTAATGTGGACATGGTAGCGATGGATCAAATGCAAGATAAATCGGTCGCGCTTTTCAAACAATCTTTGCCGTTTATGGAAAAAGCCTATCAGTTAAAACCTGACAGAAAAGAAACCATTGAAGGACTTTCTGGAATTTATTTTAGTTTGCACGATGTGAGGAAATCCAATGAATTCAAAGAAAAGCTCGAAAAATTAAACAAAACAAATTAATTTTTTTGACGCGATGAAAATAAAATTTTCGATAGGAAAAAAAATAGGAACTGGCTTCGGCGTGCTTATTTTCTTAACCCTTTTAGCTTTTATTCTTACGCAATTTACACTCAATGATAGTCGTAGGAAAACAGATGAAGTAACAGATATTTATACGCCATCGGTAAGTAAATTAGAAGAATTGAATTTACTGATAGTACGCTCGAAAATGCTGATTACAAATTGGGTTTTTATCCAAAGTACTGACGATACGCCAGATAAAAAGAGACTCCGAACACTTGTCAATGAAGAGTATCCCGATTTGAAAATGCAGATTCAACAATACGAAGCAAAATGGAATAATGTAGAGGAAAAAAATGACATTGAATCTATTTTCAGTTTGATAGATAAGTTGTTTTCTACCGATAAAGATATTATGAAGCAACTTAATTCTTTTTCGAGTTACGAAGATCCTTCTATTTTATTTTTGATTCGTCCGCAAGTAGAAAATGGAGAAGTGGATCAGCAAACAAAATTAATTTTAGATAATCTCTCCAAATTAATTACAGAACAACGCAGCAACGCCACGATGGTTACCAATCAAATGCTGGATTCATTTAGTTTCTTACAATTTGTAGTACGCGGACTCGGAATAGCACTTTTATTGGGCGGAATTTTAATTGCATTTTTTACCATTCGAACCATTGTTCGCCCAGTTACCCAGCTGAAAAAAATGTTGCTTTCCATGGGAATTGGTGTTTTACCGAAGGAGCGTATCAAAGATAGAAACGACGAAATCGGAGAAATGTCTACCGCTTTAAATGGGTTGATTGAAGGTTTAAAAAGCACGACGGAATTTGCGAATGAAGTAGGAACGGGAAATTTCGAATCGTATTACAAACCTTTGAGCGAAGAAGATACACTCGGACAAGCACTTTTAAAAATGCGTGTTGAATTGAGAGAAAACGAACGTGTTTTGGAAGCAAAAGTAGTAGAGCGTACAGAAGAAGTAGTACGTCAAAAAGAAGAAATTGAACTACAAAGTCAAAAATTAGAAATCCTTTACAAACATGTAACGGACAGTATTCGCTATGCAAAACGCATACAAGAATCTATTTTGCCTCCAGATAAAATAATGGCTGAAATGTTGCCGAATTCGTTTGTGCTTTATAAACCAAAAGACATTGTAAGCGGTGATTTTTATTGGATGCAACAAAAAGGAGATTGGGTTTTATTTTCTGCGGTAGATTGCACTGGACACGGAGTTCCCGGAGCATTTATGTCGATTGTAGCGTACAATATTTTAAAACACGCAGTAAATAGTACGGATGAAGTTGAGCCTGGAAAAATCTTAGATAAGTTAAGCGAAGGTGTTCGTGAAACTTTGCATCAAGGTATAGAAGGTGATAGCGCAAAAGACGGAATGGACTTGGCTTTGTGCGCCATCAATTATAAAAAAATGGAATTGCAATATGCCGGAGCTTACAATCCCTTGTATATTATTCGAAACAATGAATTGATACAAACAAAAGCCGATAAATTTCCGATTGGTTATTATGCAAGCGATGTGGAAAAACATTATACCAACCACACGATAAAATTAGAAAAAGGAGATTGTATTTATATTTTTTCAGACGGTTATGCCGATCAATTTGGTGGCGTAAACGGAAAAAAATTTATGGTGAATAATTTCCGACAATTGATTTTTAATATTCATCAGCATCCCATTCAAGAACAAAAACATTTGCTCAATAAAACCATTGAAGAGTGGCGCGGAAATCATGAACAAGTGGATGATATCATGGTGATTGGCATAAAAGTGTAAATTTTATTTCAAGAAAAAAAAGCACTTCAAAAAAATAATTTTTCAAACCGAAAAATACATTGAACAAAAATTTAATCCTGAAAAAATATTTTTTCGTTTTCCTATTTTTTATATTCCTTACTCAACAAACATTCACACAAAATAAAATTGTTGATTCACTTCAAGCAGTTTTAAAAAAGGAAAATGCAGATACGAATAAAGTAAATACTTTAAATCTTCTCGCTAGACGATTCTATTTAGCGGCGGAATATGATACTGCGCTGGATTATGTTCACGAGGAAAAGATTCTTGCTGAAAAAATTAACTATCAAAGGGGACTTGCAGAGAGTTACGAAAACATAGGGAATATTTATTGGTTAGAAGGCAATTATCCAGAAGCATTAAAAAATTACTTTGCTGCGCTGGGAAGGGCTAAAACCATCGGGAATAAAAATAGAATCGAAAATTGTTATATCGGCATCGGAAATATTTATTCTCTTCAAAATAACTATTCGAAAGCATTAGAAAATTATTTTAATGCCTTGGAAATATCAAAAACCATCCAAGATAAACATGGAATCGGGTCTTGCTATAGTAGCATTGGATCTATTTATTATTACGAAGGAAATATTTCTAACGCATTAAAAAATTATTTTGCTGCTCTCAAAATAGACGAAGTAATCGGATATAAAAGAGGAGTTGCAACTTGCCATTTGAATATCGGAAATAGTTATTTCTTCCAACATAATTTTCCCGAAGCATTGAAGAATTACTTAACGGCACTGGAAATATCCACAACTATTGGAGATAAATTCGGGATGACAAATTGCTGTGTTTGTATTGGCGATTTGAATACTCAATCAAAAAAATACACCGAAGCAAAAAAATATATAGAGAAAGCATTTTTAATCTCAACAGAAATACGGAACAATGAGTTTATTAAGAACAGTTACAATAGTTTAACTATTTTAGACAGTGCAACAGCCAATTGGAAAGAGGCATATAAAAATCATAAATTATTTATTGCTTATCGCGATAGTTTAATAAACGAAGCCAACACAAAAAAAATAATTCAATCACAAATGCAATTTGATTTCGACATTAAAACAACAGCTGATAGTATCAAAAATACAGCACAAATTATGCAGCAAGAATTAAAACACACGCAACAAATTAAACAACAAAAAACATATACGTATGGCGGTATTATTGGTTTTGTATTGATGTTAATTGTAGCTGGGATTTCGCTGCGAGCCTATACGAACAAACGAAAAGCAAATACCTTACTCGAAGAAAAAAACAGTGTAATCGAAAAACAAAAAATAGTTGTAGAAGAAAAAAACAAAGAAATAACGAGTAGCATTAATTATGCTTTGCGAATACAAACTGCCATTCTTCCGCCACAGCGAATTGTGAAAAATTATTTGCGCGATTCTTTTATTGTTTACAAACCAAAAGATATTGTTGCAGGCGATTTTTATTGGATGGAAAATGTGGACAAAAAAATTCTTTTCGCAGCCTGCGATTGCACCGGACACGGAGTTCCTGGAGCGATGGTAAGTGTAGTTTGTCACAATGCTTTAAACAGAGCAGTGCGCGAATTTGGTTTGACAAAACCCGCTGCTATTTTAGATAAAACGGCACAGCTTATTATCGAAAATTTTTCGAAAAGTGAAGATGAAATAAAAGACGGAATGGATATTTCACTTTGTGTTTTGGAACAAACAGAAAATGGTGCAAAATTGCAATGGTCGGGAGCTAATAGTCCGCTGTGGATTTTGAAAAACGGAGAATTGCAAGAAACAAAAGCAGATAAACAATCGGTGGGAAATAGTGAAACACACAAGCCGTTTACCAATCACGAATTTAATTTAGAGAAAGGCGATACCATTTATGTTTTCAGTGATGGATTTGCGGATCAATTCGGTGGACAAGGCGAAAAAAAATTAACCAGAAAACGCTTCAAAGAATTAATACTTTCCATTCAAAATAAAAATTTGGAAGACAAAGGAAATGAATTAAATAAATTCATTTCCAATTACCGCAAAGAGATTGAACAGACCGACGATATTTTGGTAATGGGCGTGAGAGTGTAAATTTATTTCAGTGAAAAAAATGCTTCAAAAAAATAATTTTTCAGATGTCCTTTTTGCATCTTGTTTAAAACGTATCTTTTTTGTTCATAAAAACACCTAACCTTTTTTGAAAAAAAACGTACAAACACTTGTTTATAGGTTTTTTTATACTTTATTTAGCTTTTGATTTTTAACCCATTACAGATGAAACAGCGCTACTTCATTTTCTTCTTCCTATTGTTTTGCCTTTTTATCTTTCCAAAAGCAACTGATGCTCAAAATAAAAGTGTCACTAAAACAGTAAATTCAAATGATAAATCCCTTTTGGGAACTTGCGCCTATTGTAATTATGGTCAGCAGAAGATGATTTCACATCCTCCAACTCCCTTAGATGGGAACAATGCTCTTGGAAACATTTACGATAATACTGCTTGCGGATTAAATTATGTTTATGGAAGTGTGAAAATCACACAAAGGTATGCAACTCCTGCTGGCTCTGGAAATCCTGCCACCATTGCAATTAGTGGAATTCCTGCTGGTTGTACGGTAATTGACAAAGCTTATTTGTGGTATATTGCTTCGTACACAGAAGGGGCTGCACCAGCTTCTACGATCAAATTTACCAATCCTGCTCCTGCTACCGCTACTTATGCATCCACAATCATTGGTACAGGACCCAGTAAATGCTGGGGAGAAACTGGTACTGCTACTTATCGTGCGGATGTTACTGCTGCAATTAGCGGAAATGGTAATTATGGCATTAATATAACTGGCTTTGCAAATGCGAGTTCGGAGATTGACGGTGCTGCATTAATAATTATTTATAAAAATACAGCCGCTCCATATCAAGGAACAATGGTAATTGCTGATGGATGTCTAGTAAATTCAGGTGGACCGGACAATGCCTATACGCTTGGAGGCTTCACAGCTTGTGCTGCCTCTGCCACAGCTTCAGCCTTCGTTGTTACATCAGATATGCAAGATAATGTGAATGGAGGAACTCATACTTCTACTCTAAACGGGAATACAGCAACTTACGGAAATAATTTTTTTAATTTTGATAACGCTGCAACAACGGTTACTTCGGGGCAAACTACCTCTCCTTTTTCTACCGCAGATCCAGGCGATTGCTATGCTTGGGCTTTAGTGGGGTTATATTACCAAACAACTTGTGTAGTTTGTACTACTCCTACTCTGACGCTAACAATGTCGTCCACTCCTGCATCTTGTGGAAATTCAAATGGAACTGCCACTGTATCTGCTGCGGGTGGTACCGCTCCCTATACTTATTCGTGGTCTCCTGGAGGGCAAACAACAGCTACTGCAACTGGATTAAGTGCAGGCAGCTATACTGTTACGGTAAAAGATGCCAGTGGGTGTAACACGGCTACAAGTACTGTTATTGTAGCAAGTAGCGGAGGTATTACGGCTACTGCTACATTTACACCTATATCTTGTAACGGAGGTAATAACGGTACAGCAACGGCAACTCCTGCTGGAGGAACAGGTCCTTATACGTATTCTTGGAATTCATCTGGGCAAACTACACAAACAGCTACTGGTTTATCAGCAGCAAGCTATACTGTTACAGTAAAAGATGCAAATGGGTGCACGGCAAGTGTTGCTGTTACGCCCACTCAACCCACTGTACTTTCTGCAACAACAACAAATACTGCTGTTTCATGCAGTGGAGGCAGCAATGGTACGGCAAAAGTGACTGCAGCTGGCGGTACTGGTCTTTACACGTATTCTTGGAATCCGTCTGGGCAAACAACGCAAACCGCTACTGGATTAGCTACTACAAGTTATACTGTTACTGTAAAGGATGCAAATGGTTGTACGACCACTACTACTGTTAATATTACTCAACCAGCAGCAATCACCTTAACTACTACAACAACGACAGCTCATTGTGGGCAAGCGGATGGTGGTGCAAGTGTGAGTGCTACAGGAGGAACAGGAGTTTATACATATTCGTGGTCGAATGGGGTTACTATAGCCAGCAATGCCAATATAGTATCTGGAACATACACAGTCACAGTAACAGATGGCAATGGTTGCACGCAAACAGCAACCGCGCTTGTTCCAAATTCAGGAGGCATTACCTCTGCTGCACTAACTTCAACGAATTCAACTTGCGGTAATACTAATGGAACAGCGACAGTAACGGGAGTAACAGGCGGGGCGCCGGCTTATACGTATTCTTGGGCTGGAGGACAAACTACCTCAACAATAACAGGGCAGCCGGCTGGTACCTATAGCGTAACGATAACAGATGCTAATGGATGTAAATATCCTACGACGGTGGTTATCAACAATACACCTGGCGTAAATGCGACGATGGGAACAGCAACAAATACTTCCTGTTTTGCAGGTAATAATGGCAGCGCCACAGTAACTGCATCCAGCGGAACAAATCCATATACCTACTCATGGACAGGAGGACAATCCACCGCAACAGCAACAGGGTTAGCAGCAGGAAACTATACAGTAACTGTAACAGATGCTAGCGGATGTACAGCAACAGTAACCACAGTTATCACTCAGCCTACTAAATTAGATACGACAACAAACTATGTAAACGAATTGTGTAACGGAGGCAATAATGGGGCTGCAACTATCAATGTAACAGGTGGTACAGGAGCGTACACTTATATATGGACACCAAACGTAAGTAGTACAGGAACTGCCACAGCATTGGCAGCAGGAACTTATGCAGTAACGGTGAATGATGCCAATGGATGTAGCATTAGTAAAACATTTACAATTAATCAACCAACGACAATTGTATTAACCACTACAACAACCACCGCGCATTGTGGACAAGCAGACGGCGATGCAAGTGCAAGTGCCACAGGAGGGATTGGCGCTTATAATTATTCTTGGTCGAATGGAATAACGACAGCCAACAATGCAAACATTATCAATGCAACCTATACGGTAACAGTAACTGATGCAAACGGCTGTACACAAACAGCAACTGCGATTGTTCCAAATTCAGGAGGTCCGTCATCAACAATCACAACAGTAACAAATGTAAGTTGCTTTGGGATGAGCAATGGTAGCATCACGGTGAATGCAGCAGGCGGAACAGGAGCCTATACCTATTTGTGGACACCGACAGGACAAACAACAGCAACGGCTACTGGTTTAGCTCCAGGTACTTATTCGG
>JBDTAC010000053.1 GCA_039924845.1 Bacteroidia bacterium | reverse complement strand
ATCAGCACAACTTCGTTGGCTAATTCTTTTTGTGCAATTACGTTGGCACATGTTGCGCCAACATTTCCTGCACCAACTACGGTGATTTTCATGATATTTATTTTTTGAGTTAGAAAAACTTTTTTTTCGAGCTGCTAAATTACAAAAGAAAAATAAATAACGAGGAAGAATTTTATTGAATAAAAGAATTTACTTTTTCTAAGAATCCAATAGTGTAAAAATTATTTATGTTGTAGAATTATTTATTTTGTATTTTTGAGACTGCTTATTTTAATCTTTCTACACAATGGGAATTTTATAAAATGAAAATGATTTCAAAAAAATATTTTTTTCGTACCCTTTTTATTTGTGCTTTTCTCTCGAAAAGTTTTTATACTTCTGCTCAATTAGTGGTTGATACCGTTCCAACTGCTGCGCAAGTGATTTCGAGTTTGCAGGGACCAGGTGTTACCATTTCGAATCTTACTATTAATTGTCATCCCGAAGCATACGGAACATTTAATGCCACAGCAACTTCTCTTGGTAGTATGACGAGTGGTTTGCTTCTTACCAGTGGTTATGCGAGTTCTGCTGTTGGTCCGGATAATTCGGGAATCATCGCTTCGCAATGTTGGGGAACTACTTCTACAGATACCAATTTAACGGCCATAATAAATACGGGAACTACTGGTGTTGCTGTTCACGATGCTTGTATTATGAATTTTGACATTACACCTTCTTGCGATTCGCTTTCCTTGAATTTTGTTTTTGGTTCAGAAGAATATCCTGTATTTGTGAATAGTTTCAACGATGGATTTGGTTTTTGGATTTCGGGACCTAATCCAAGTGGCGGAAGTTACAATAATATGAATCTTGCCTTAATTCCGGGTACGGCAACACCAGTTACCATTAACAATGTAAATGATGGAAATAGCAATACTGGACCTTGCGTAAATTGCGCTTATTACGTGAACAATACGGGAGGATTGACTATTTATTATAACGGACTTACTGTGCCTATAACAGCTCATGTACACGTAGTACCTTGTCAAACGTATCACATGGAAATAGGTATTGCCGATGCAGGAGATTGCGCTTATGATTCGGGCGTATTTTTAACTTATCAAGGATTAAGATGTTCCAACAGTATTACAAAAGTTTCTCCGCGAGATACGTCCATTTGTCCGGGGCAATCAGTTCCTCTTACAGCAAGCGGAACAGGAAATTACTCCTGGGGACCAGCAGTTGGCTTGAGTTCTACTTCTGGGTCTTCAGTTACAGCAACACCTTCGGTTACTACTACTTACACAGTAACGGGATATAGCACAACAACCTGTGGTACGTACGCTACGAGTGATAGTGTTACTATTTTTATCGGAATTCCAGGTTTCCATATTACACCAGCAGCTCCTGCTATTTGCCAAGGAGATTCTGTGAAATTAACTGCTTCTGGTGCTGCATCTTACGTATGGTCTCCAGCCACAGGTTTGAGCAGCACAACAGATAGTGTGGTATATGCGAAACCAACTGCAACCACCAGCTATACCGTAACTGGAACATCTACATTGGGTTGCCCGTCTGTGGCATCTGCTATAATAACAGTTCATCCCACTCCAGTAATAACCATAAACCCTGCTGCACCTTTTTTATGCATGGGCGATTCCATAAAATTAATAGGACATGGTGCGAAAACATATTCTTGGCTACCAATTACAAATTTAAACTCAGGTACTGGCGATACTGTTGTAGCAAAGCCTTTAGTAACGACTACTTATACCGTAACAGCAATTGATAGCAATGGTTGTAAATCTGCTCCTACTACTGTTACGATACAAGTATCCACGCCATTGATTGTGAAAATTAATGCAGGATATAGCAGCGTTTGTGCAGGTGGGCAAGATTCTTTGAATTCAACTGTTTCTGGTGGGAATGGAAGCGGATACATTTACAGTTGGACGCCAACAACTGGATTAAGTAGCAGTACCACTTCAAAAGTATCTACTGTCCTTTCTTCATCAACCACTTATACATTAACAGTAAAAGATGCCTGTGGAGATGTTTCAACAGATACGCTGACAGTTGGCATTAATCCAAACCCAATTGTAGCTTTTACAACCAATAAAAAATCAGGATGCACTCCAGTTTGTATTGTATTTACAGATAGCTCTAAGATTAGCGCTGGTAATTTAATTCGTTGGCAATGGAATTTCGGGAATGGAAAAATTTCGTATGCACGAGATACTGATTATTGCTATACTACCAGCGGAAGTTACAATGTACATTTGCAAGTAATGTCCAATAAAGGCTGTATTACTAATTACAATGGAATTTACACAATCGTAGCTGATCCTTTGCCGATGGCTGATTTTACTTATTCTCCTAACCCAACCAATATTTTACAACCTTTAATAACATTTAAAGATATTTCTTCTGGAGCTATTAATTGGCAATGGAATTTCGGAGATAAAAAATCAATTGTCGGAGAAGACACTTCTAATTTGAGAAACCCGACGCACACCTATCAAGATACGGGAACATATTGCGTTAAATTAACGGTGATGAACACCGATTCATGCTATGCATCCAATGAATATTGTTTAGTTATCCAACCAGATTGGGCGATTTATGTACCGAATGCTTTTACGCCAAATGGCGATGGTTTGAACGATGTTTTTTTACCACAAGGTTTCGGATTAAATCCGGATGGCTTTCAAATGTATATTTTTGATCGTTGGGGAAGCTTAGTCTATCAAACAAATGATATTACGAAAGGTTGGAATGGACATGCCAACAATGGGAGCAGCGTTGCACAAGAAGATGTGTACGTTTGGAAAATTATTGTGAAAGATGTATTAGGAAACGTGCATCAATACACTGGAAAAGTTTCAATTGTCCGTTAATTTTTTTCAATAAACAAATTGCGAAAAATTATTTTTTCAAGTCTTTTTTTGTGGATAATTTCTTCCTGTGGTGTTTCGGCGCAAATTAAATTGGCGAAAAAATATCACCAAAAAGCAACTACTTTTTTAGAAAAAAATAAGGCTTCAGAAAATTATTTTTCTGTGGATGAAAAAGGTGTCTCGATGTATGCCGATGCCAATCAAAAATCTGTACATCATCCCGAATTTACTATTTATTGGAATGAATTAGATACCTTAAAAATTCTTTTCAAATCCTTTTCCGATAAACAAGTAGAACAAATTTTATCGGAAAAAGGAACAAATTATTTTTCAAAAAATATTTTTTCGGACAACAAAATCGAAGAAATAAAATCAACTTTTTTTCCAACATCCAATAAAAAATTAAATGGCTTAAAAATCGCGATAGATCCCGGACATATTGGCGGGCCGATTGAAATGGCACGCACCGAAAGTCGTTGTTTAGAAATGAATTCCGATTCAGGAAAAAACGCAATTCAATTGATTGAAGGCAACGAAACTTTTTCGACGGCATATTTGTTAAAACAAAAATTGGAAGCGCAAGGCGCGGTGGTGATGCTTACCAAAAATGCGCCGGGGATGACGGCTTTCGACATAAGTTATGCAGAGTGGAAAAATAATTTTTTGAAACCACTCGCCGAAAATTTATACAACGAAAAAAAAATAAGTCTTTCGAAAAAAAAATTTTTGCTCGCCACCAAAAATGAAAAAGAACGTTTCGCTTTTTTTAGTCCGCTGGATTTAGAACAAAGGGCGAAAAAAATGAATGATTTTCAGCCAGATATTTCCGTAATTATTCATTACAATGTAGACGAAAAAAATAAAGGTTGGCAATATCCAACGAAAAAAGATTTCTGTATGACCTTTGCTGGAGCTTGTTTTACGGGAAGTGCATTGGAAAATAAATTTCAACAAATTGCTTTTTTGCGTTTGCTTTTAACCGATGATTTGGAACATTCCATCGCTTTGTCGAAAATCACAGAAAATCATTTTCATTCGGATTTAGATATTCCCATCGCGAAACCAGAAGACGCCGAATACCTCACTAAAAATAGTATTTATACAAATGAGAAAGGTGTTTATTTGCGTGATTTAATGCTTGCGCGTTTGGTAAAAGGAACGATTGTTTATGGCGAAACCTTGTATCAAGACAATGTCCGCGAATGCGTTTTGCTAAACGAGAAAACTTTGGATGTGGACGGCGTTCCAACTTCTCCACGCATCGCGCAAGTAGCGGATGCGTATTATAAAGCAGTTTTGGAATATGTAAATAAGGATTTAAAAAAATAATTTTTCGAGTGCTTGTGCGGAAAATTTTTATTTTTGCAATCCCTTATCGAATACAATTTTGCCCGGGTGTTGGAATTGGTAGACAAGCACGTTTGAGGGGCGTGTGCGCAAGTGTATGGGTTCGAGTCCCATTCCGGGTACAAAAATTAAATTCGCTTATTGGTAAGTTGGTTGCGTTCAGTAATTATAGCCGCTTCAGTTAAAGGATTTAGAGGCTTTTTCTTTTCTCGCTGTACTTTTATGCATGTAGGTCTATGGTAGGCGATTTTTTAACCAACTCAGTTATTTTAGTATAGAGTAATTTCTCATCTATCGGTTTAGTAATATAATCGTTCATTCCAGCAGCTTTACATTTTCCTACATCTACGGTAGTTACATCAGCAGTTAAGGCAATGATCGGAATGGTAGATTTCATTTTATTACGGATATATTTTGTT
>JBDTAC010000052.1 GCA_039924845.1 Bacteroidia bacterium | reverse complement strand
GTGCTGATAGACATCAAAGAAGGCGTTGCCGAAGGCAAAGCACTTGATATTTGGCAAGCCGCTCCGATAAATATGTATAACTCGCACACCGTTGGATACACCAATGATTACGCAAAAACAAATGGATCGGAAGTAGTTGTGATTACTTCTGGATTACCACGTAAACCAGGCATGAGTCGTGATGACCTTATCGCTACCAATGCCGGAATTGTAAAATCGGTTACCGAAAATATTATTAAACATTCGCCAAACGCAAAAATTATTGTGGTTTCCAATCCATTGGATGTAATGACGTATTGCGCATTTTTAACAGCAAAAATAGATTCTTCGCGTGTTTTCGGAATGGCAGGAATACTTGATACTGCTCGCTATCGTGCATTTTTGGCAGCAGAATTAAATGTTTCTCCAAAAGACATTCAAGCTGTTTTGATGGGCGGACATGGCGACACCATGGTTCCATTGCCACGCTACACAACCGTTGCAGGAATTCCAGTTACTGAATTAATCAGCAAAGAAAAATTGGATGCTATTATAGATCGCACCAAAAAAGGCGGTGGCGAATTGGTAAATTTAATGGGAACTTCCGCTTGGATTGCTCCTGGAGCTGCGGCTGCGCAAATGGTAGAAGCGATAGTACGCGACCAAAAAAGGATTTTTCCTTGCTGCGCTTACCTAAACGGAGAATACGGAATGAAAAATATTTATTTGGGCGTTCCTGTCGTTTTAGGAAAAAATGGAATCGAAAAAATCATCGAATTGCATTTGAATGCGGATGAGAAAAAATTATTGAGTGAGTCTGCTACTGCTGTGAAACAAGTAATGGAAGTATTAGACAATATGAATACTGTTGCAAAATAATTTCAAAAAATAATTTTAAAAAAGCATTCCGTTTTGGGATGCTTTTTTTATTTCTATACCAATGACAACAAAAATTCCTATCATCATTTTAAACATCGAAAACGAAGGTTTTCATTTGCTTATCAATGTAAAAATAAATAACAAAAAAGCTTCACTAATCGTTGATACAGGAGCTTCTTCTACTGTTTTGGACAAAGAAAAAATTAAAAAATTTGCCGATAAAAAAAAGTTTATTGATAACGATAAACTTTCTACCGGATTGGGCACCAGCAGTATGAAAAGCAAAAAAACAATTCTCGAAAAAATAATTTTCGGAACACTCGAAGTAAAAAAATATCCTACCCTCCTACTCGATTTATCGCACGTAAATAAATCTTACAAAAGCATCGGATTAAAGCCGATTGACGGAATTTTGGGAAGTGATTTGCTTTTAAAATACAATGCTATTATTGATTACAAAAAGAAAATTTTAATCCTCACAAAATCTTCTTCCAAAAAATAATTTTTCGAGATTTTACTATTCATTAATTAGAGAAAAATCGTTTCGTTTTTTTGATTATTTTTGTGTTTCAAATTTTACATCTCAAAAAAATATTTTTTCATGACACCAATTATTATTGCTCCTTCCATCCTTTCAGCCGATTTTTCGGATTTGAAAAAAGACATTGAAATGGTAAATAATAGTGCAGCCGATTGGTTTCATTTGGATGTGATGGACGGCGCTTTTGTGCCGAATATTTCCTTCGGGTTTCCTGTTATCAAAGCCATTCGCAAGCATGCAAAAAAACCGTTAGACGTGCATTTGATGATTGTAAAACCCGATAGGTTTATTCCGAATTTTAAAGAAGTAGGCGCGGATATTTTAACCGTTCACCTCGAAGCCTGCGTTCATTTGCATCGCAGCATTCAAGCTATAAAATCAGCGGGAATGAAAGCTGGAGTGGCAATAAATCCGCATACTTCTGTACATTTATTAGAAGATGTAATTGCTGACATTGATTTGGTTTGTGTGATGTCGGTAAATCCAGGTTTTGGCGGACAAAAATTTATTGAGAATACCTATTCAAAAGTGCTTCAATTAAAAGAAATGATTACACGAAAATCATCACACGCAAAAATAGAAATTGATGGTGGCGTAGATTTAAAAAACGCTGAAGCATTACTAAAATCAGGTGCTGACGTGTTGGTTGCCGGAAATACTGTTTTCTCATCTGCCAATCCTACAGAAACAATTTTGCAATTAAAACAAATCGGAAAATAAATTTTTCGTTTCAAAAAAATATTTTTTTGAACGCATTATTTGTGCTTTGAAAAAATAATTTTTCAACTGTATTTTCTTAATTTCTTTTTTCTTGAAAAGGGCAAACAAGCAGTGTTTGTTTGAGACAGTTCGTGTGGGAGAAAACAAAAATTCAAGGCTTTGTTTTCTCATTTCATTTTAGCTTCCTGAAAGCTATTCGTGGGGTGATTTCCTCACACGTTCGGAAATCCCAATCTCATCACGCTTTCATTTTGCAAAAATTTTTTTTCGAAATCAGATACCGTTTTAAGACGTCCGAAAAAATATTTTTTTGAATCTTAATTACTTCATCAATTTATTCACGCCTGCATAATCGCTGAGATAATCAAAATGCGGCATTAATTTTCCGTCTTTTGTAATGGTAGCGCGCTCAATAATTTTTTCGTTATCATCGCCCAATAAAGATGGGAAAACACGTTCTACTAAATCATTTCCAAAACCATCAGAGGCATCGCGCGGCAATTCGCAAGGCAAATTATCAACAGCCATAACAGTTACAGAATGTTTACTAAAAGGAATATCCAATTTTTCCGTCATCGGATTGTAGCCATAAAAAGGTTCGTCAATCGTACTTGCTTTCAACGTACTTGGCACAGAACCATCCATATCACAAGTAATATCGGCAATTACACTGATGTGGAAATTGGGCGATTTCATATCTTCTTTCGTAAACATTTTCGGTGAGCGCGGATCCCAATAATGCGCAGAAATAAGCATATCCGCTACTTTCGTGAAGGGTAAAAAAGTAGAAAAATATTTTTCTGGGTGCTCAAAAAAATCTTTTAATGTCCAAGAAGATCCGTCTTTTGCTTCGTGATAATCTTTCGAATGCAACTGACAATAAACAGGTTCGCGGTACGAATGATGTAAAAATTCGTAGGGCGTAACTTTGCGAATTTTCAAAGCGCCGAGTGTTTCGATGACTCCATTCGCCACGCGACCGCCACCAGTTAACACAATTTTTATATTCGGTAATTTAACCCGTTTTAATTCTTCTTCTAATTCCGATTTATCGCGACATTTATTGGCAGCTTTTAGATGAAACAAATCGTATTTTTTTCCGTAACCCAAAATTCCGTTGTAAGCGCCAACAATTCCAGCATATCTGCCGAAACCAATGATACGATTGTGTTCGTTATCGGTGAGCGCTTCGTAATCAATCATCTCAATTTTTTTGTCGATAAAAGCGTGAATTAATTTCTGATTGTGTGCTTGTTTTTTGATTGTATGCGAAAAGAAAAAATATTTTTTTCCGGCAATTAATTCTGAGATGGGAACTTCTTTCACACCCATTAAAATATCGCAATTACTCACATCTTGCTGAAGTGTTAATCCGAATGCTTTATATTCTTCATCGCTGTAACATCTTATTTCGCTGGGCTGAATGTAAATTTCCAAATCAGGATATGCCAATACTAATTTGCTGCATTCGAGCGGAGTTAAAGGCACGCGCTTATCAATAGGTATTTTTCGCTCACACAGAATTCCGATTTTTATTTTGCTCATAAAAATTAATTTTCCGACAAAAGTATAACAAAATAGAAAAGAAGCGGTACTTTTACGTCTTACAACGTTGTTTGAAATCATGGGGCTGACAGGTTTTGACAGCAGGATGAATGAATAAGTAAGCATGCCGAGCGTTGTGAACATGGCTCGATAATCCTAATTCTCACATTTCTAAACGGCGAGTCTAACTACGCCCTTGCTGCTTAATACCAAGTATTAAGTTAGCAATACTTCCCGGGAAGCTTTTCTTTTCAGCGTCCCGAAAGAAGTACCGAAAATGAAAAGATAGCGCAAATTAGCTTCGACTTTGCGTGAAATTAAAGAAGATAAGTTTGCACTTGGCTCGCATTTTTGCCGGCTGCATTCCGAAAACTAAAAAAATGCTACGTATGTAGAAAGCTTATTAATTCCTTGTTTGGACGAGGGTTCGAATCCCTCCGGCTCCACTTATTAAAACCGTATTTAGCTAATTAAAAGCTGATTACGGTTTTTTATTTGACTATTTAGTCCACATTTAGACCAAAATCAATCTGTAATCTCAGAAATATTTTTTTGCACTTTTATTTTTTTCTTAATAGGCTTTTACTTATAGTATTACACCTGCATTCCGATTTTTTGTTTAAGTTTGCGCCTCACATTATAAAAAATAAAGAAAACATGGCAGTACAAAGTGATTTAGATGCTCACTATACCGTAATGGATCAAATATTCCGTTACAGTCTCGGCGACAGAGGAGCTTACAGCGGCGCCCGATTTGATGGTGACTTTTCCATGACCCTTGAAGCGGCACAGGAGAAAAAGCACAAATTTATAGTTGATAACTTAAATATTAAAAAGGGCTCAAAAGTGCTTGATATGGGCTGTGGTTGGGGCGCCTTTATTGATTACATGAATAATATGGGCGTGAATACTTATGGCGCAGTGCTTGCCAAAGGTCAAGCCGATGCCTGCATAAAGAACGGCATGAACGTAAAGCACATGGATACCAAACTTATAACCCCCGAAACCTTTGGAAAGTTTGATGCTGTAACTGCTATGGGTAGCCCTGAACACCTGTGTTCGGTGGAGGAATACAAAGCGGGAAAGCAGAAGCAGATTTATGAAAAATACATTAAACAGGTTGCCGACCTGCTGCCTATCGGTGGACGATTTTATTGTCAAACAATGGTATTCGGTCCCAACATGGTAAAATTTGAAGACATACCTTTCGGTAAAACCGATATTTATAAGAAAGAATTCACGAATGAAGAGCTTATGGATATTATCTGCGATGTGTTCCCCGGTTCCTGGCTCCCTTACGGCAGCGAAGGAATTATTGAACCCGCCAAAAAATACTTTAAGCTCGTACATATTGACAGTGGACGGCTCGATTATATGGAAACCATTGATAGATGGTCGGCTGCCTTCACCAAACCATCGCTTAAGAAATACCTCTATTTTAGCACCCTTATTCCAAGGTATCTGACAAAGAAATCGTTCCGCGATTTTATTCAACGCTGGAAAACCGATGCTAACTTAATCATATTCGACAGGAAGATATTCGAGCATTATAGGATGGTATTTGAAAAGGTAAGTGATTAAGGAAAATAATTTTTTGTGGCTTTGTATGTTGCATGAAGTGCAACAAAAATTCTACAAAGATTGAAATGCGTGTAATGATGTAAGAAAACGCACTTTTGCAATAGAGAGTGAGAAAATACTAATTCAAAAATAAGACTTTAACCTAAAAACTAAGTGTTTCTACTTTTTTTAATTTGTTAATTATTTGATTCGATAATGACATGGTTTGCTCCACTTCGAGGGAAGAATTGCTAAAAAAGCATTCTTCCCTTTTTTGTTTCCTTTAGATTCTTTAAATAAGCTCTCAAACTTGCTAATACTTGAAATTCTTGTACCAAAGAGTTTGCAAGCTTGTCAGTAGAGTCCACCATAATAGCAACTGTGAAATATGTAAATTATTCTCATAAATATACAACATCTCAAAGATTGCATGCTTTTACATTTGCTTCTATATTCATTGTTTTAACCTATCGCATATCAAACTCTATAAAACGTTAATTTTTTTTATTAATGATGATTGTCTTAACTAACAAATAGCCTTATAATGAGCCGACAAAAAAAACTTTGGATTGTATTTTTTTTTGTAATTATAGCCTCGTTCTCTGTTTTGGGTTTCTTTGGCTATGAAATATATCAACAAGCTCCCCCTATTCCTGAAAAAATAGTAACCACCAATGGTAAGGTTCTTTTTACTGGTCAAGACATTAAGGATGGTCAAAATGTTTGGCAAAGTATGGGCGGTCAAGAAGTCGGTTCCATTTGGGGACATGGAGCTTATCTTGCACCTGATTGGACGGCTGATCGTTTGCATCGTGAAGCTGTCATCATTTTAGATGAATGGGCGATAAAAATGGGTGCAATTTCATATAAAGCCTTAGATATAGAGAGCCAAGCAGCTTTAAAGGCTCGCCTCAGTAAGGAATTGAGAACAAATACATATAATAAAGTTTCAGGTGTTATAACTGTTTCAGAAATCCGTGCTTATGCTATTGAAGATTTGAATGGATATTATTCCGGACTTTTTATGGCTGATACTAGTTTTAATAAACTACGATCAGATTATTCCATAGCAAAAAATACCATCAAAGATATTAGTCGTATGCGTAAAATGAATGCTTTTCTCTTTTGGGCATCTTGGGTTTGTGTTACTGAAAGACCAAACAGTTCTATTAGTTATACCCATAATTGGCCACCTGATAAATTGGTAGGCAATGTAGTTACGGGAGATCTCGTCATTTGGACTGGATTTAGTGTTATTATGCTCTTGATTGGAATTGGCATTCTCATTTTTTATCATACAAAAACAAAAGTAGAAGAAGTCTTAGAATTACCAATTGAAGATCCGTTAATGAATCAAAATATTACGCCTTCCATGCGGGCAGTAGAAAAATATTTCTCGGCTATTAATATTCTTATATTGATACAAGTAGCGATGGGAATTATTACAGCACATTATGGTGTTGAGGGTAATTCAATTTATGGTTTTCCATTGTCAACTATTTTACCTTATTCTGTTACCCGTACCTGGCACGTCCAACTTTCTATTCTTTGGATTGCCACAGCCTGGCTTGCTACGGGACTATATATCGCATCTTCCGTGTCAGGAAAGGATCCTAAATTTCAAAAGTTAGGTGTAAATATTCTCTTTGTCTCCCTTTTAATTATTGTTGCAGGCTCAATGATTGGTGAGTGGTTTGGCATTATGCAAAAGTTGGGGCTAATAGAAAATTTCTGGTTTGGAGACCAAGGATATGAGTATGTTGATTTGGGTCGTTTTTGGCAATGCTTTCTTTTTGTTGGACTACTTCTCTGGTTGACATTAATGATACGTCCCTTATTACCAGTTATTAAAAAAGGGACAGCAGAAAAAAGTCTACTAACTTTATTTTTAGTTTCCTGTACTGCAATTGCATTGTTTTATGGAGCTGGATTGATGTGGGGCAGACAAACTAACCTTTCCATTGCAGAATATTGGAGATGGTGGGTAGTACATCTTTGGGTGGAAGGTTTTTTTGAAGTATTTGCCACTGTAGTATCGGCATTTCTTTTTGTGCGCTTGGGTTTGTTAAAGGCATCCGTAGCCACGGCAAGTGTATTTGTTGCATCTATTATTTTTCTTTTTGCTGTTATTTTAGGACTTTTCCATCATTTGTATTTTACGGGTGCACCAACTATGATAATTGGTTTGGGGGCAACCTTTAGTGCGCTTGAAGTTGCGCCGCTGGTAATAATTGGCTTTGAAGCCTTTCATAATTATCATTTAAGTACGGCTAAAGAATGGTTGATTGATTACAAATGGCCTATTTATTTTTTACTTTCAGTTTCGTTTTGGAATTTTTTGGGAGCCGGTATTTTTGGATTTCTGATCAATCCGCCGGTAGCACTCTATTACATGCAAGGATTAAACACAACTGCCCTACATGCGCATACCGCTTTATTTGGTGTTTATGGCATGTTAGGGATTGGCTTAATGCTTTTTGTTTTACGCAGCCTTTATCGAAAGCAGCAATGGAATAATAAATTAATTGGCTTTTCATTCTGGTCTCTTAATATTGGCTTGTTACTCATGTCATTTATGAGCTTATTGCCTGTAGGTCTTTTACAAACTATTGCGAGTGTAAATGAGGGAATGTGGTATGCGCGATCCGCTGAATTTCTACATCAGCCACACATGCAAACTTTGCGTTGGTTGAGAGTAGTTGGCGATATTGTTTTTACAGCAGGCACAATTTCGCTATTCATATTTGTTTTCAGTTTGAAAGTAAAAAAAAATAAATTGGAAACTAAGAATTAGCACTATCTGCGCCTCCGCTAAGTGTAGCGTCTCGCTACGCTTTTATTAATCGGTATCTTACCGATTGGTTTCAATAAAATAATGATTTATTTCTTTATTGGAATTTCGGAACTCTTCTTTCTTTTGTCTTACAAACAAAAGAAACAGAACATAAAAAAATATTTTTTCGAGTACTTCAAATTGGTCATTTTATTTTCCATGAAAAAATATTTTTCGAACTATAAATTGCGACATTTTTATAGAGGGCAAAAAATGATATAACAAATGTAAAGCAAAATAGATGCTTCGGAAAATTATTTTTTTGAATGTGATTTTACAGAGAAGATAAATTCTGTATCAGTTATTTTATAACTTCCAAAAAGCCTTTCTTTAGAGTTCCGTCAGGCAAGGTTAAAAGGTAATAATAAGTGCCTGAAACAACATCCGATGCTTCCCAATTATTTTGGTAACTAAGAGTCTGGTAAACAGTATTTCCCCAACGATTAAAAATTTTTAATTTGCATAGTGCAGGTAAATTTGTGATGAAAAAAGCATCGTTTTTACCATCGTTATTTGGTGTTATTACATTTGGTATTTGAATTTGCCCTGTAGTTGGAGGCGTAGCGCAATCTTTCACATAAACGGTAACTTTTGCACTATCAATCCCTCCTCCGCAGCTATCAGAACCAATAACAGTATAACTAGTAGTTGTTAATGGTTTCGCTATTACTGTTGTGCCTGTCGTACTATTTAGCTCAGTGCTTGGATGCCATAAATAATTACTACCACCACTTACTTTTAAAATACTCGAATCACCTAAGCAAATGCTATCAGGAGAAGCTATTGCAATTATTGTTGTAGTGTTTACAATTTTAAATTGAGCCAGCAATAAATTATCTCCTCCTGCATTCGTATTTTCAAAATAAGCACCGTCTCCAGGATTTACTGTTGGATAACCATTAACAATTTTTGCATCTCCTGTTAGCCAGACATTTGTTCCATCACTGGAAACATAGCTTCCATCATTTTCATTATCTACACCGTAAAAAGTTGCCCATTTACGAACTCCGGAAATGGAAAATTGCAATAGAAAAACATCTTCTCCTCCTCCTCCTAATGTTCCTTGAAAATAGGAATTACATCCCGCATTCATTGTTGGGAAATCTGTTGAACTTGTAGCTCCAGTAACCCACACATTTGCTCCATCACTGAAAATTGAAGTACCATTATCTCCATAAAAACTACTCCCACCATAATAAGTCGCCCATTTACGAACTCCAGAAGTGTTGAATTGCAAAACAAAAGCAGCTCCATAAGCACTTCCTGTTCCTTGAAAATATGCTCCAGCACCCGGATTAAATGTTGGAAAATCTGTTGAAGTTGTTTGCCCTGTTACCCACACATTTACTCCATCACTCGAAATAGACAAACCTTCATCTGAAACACTCCCACCATAATAAGTTGCCCATTTGCGAACGCCCGAAGTAGTAAATTGCAAAACAAAAGCATTTGAAGTACTTACTATTAATGTTCCTTGAAAAAAAGCTCCACCACCTGGATTAAAGGTTGGAAAATCTGTTGAACTTGTAGCTCCTGTTACCCAAACATTTGTTCCATCACTGGAAATAGAATTACCAATATCCCCACCACTCCCACCATAATAAGTCGCCCATTTGCGAACACCAGAAGTGTTGAATTGTAAAATAAAAGCATTTCCGCTACTTCCTAATGTTCCTTGATAATAAGCTCCGCCTCCTGGGTTAAATGTTGGAAAATTTGTTGAACCAGTTATTCCTGTTACCCACACATTTACTCCATCACTCGAAATAGACAAACCTTCATCTGAAACACTCCCACCATAATAAGTTGCCCATTTGCGAACGCCCGAAGTAGTAAATTGCAAAACAAAAGCATTTGAAATTCCTACTAATGTTCCTTGAAAATACGCTCCAGCTCCTGGATTAAATGTTGGGAAGTCTGTTGATCGTGCCTCTCCTGTTACCCAAACATTTGTTCCATCACTGAAAATAGAATTGCCAAAATCGTTACTACTCCCACCATAAAAAGTCGCCCATTTGCGAACTCCAGAAGTGTTGAATTGTAAAACAAAAGCATTATAATTAGCATTTCCTGTTCCTTGATAATAAGCTCCGCCACCAGGATTAAAAGTGGGAAAACCTATTGAAGTTTCATATCCTGTTACGTAAACATTTGTTCCATCACTTTGAATACTGGCTGGTTCTGTCCCTACATTTCCACCATAATAAGTTGCCCAAACCAACACAGGGTCAATAATTAATGTTTTGTGTTTATTGTAATTGTTTATAGCAAAACTTATTTCATTGTTTTTAATCATGTAGTTAGTTTCAATTCTGTTTTGCTCGTTTTCATCGGTATAACTTAAGGGAGTTCCTTCTGTAATTTTGCCCATAGGCGTATTTATTTTTATCGAACCATCGCTTTGCAATTCAGGTTTATCCGTCCATTTGTATTGTAATTTCAGTTGCGAAGCATCCGCTCCGGGATGTATTACAAAATTATATTTTATGCCGGAAGTCGCGTTGGTAAAAAGCACCCAGTCAATACCTGGATAAATATTTTTGATGGTAATTTTTTGATAGCTGCGTACATTTA
>JBDTAC010000051.1 GCA_039924845.1 Bacteroidia bacterium | reverse complement strand
ACGCACAACGAGGAATTGGCAAATATGGCGGATAGAAAATTAGTGATGAAAGACGGAAGAATTATCGAATAAAAAATTATTTTTACGAAAAAATAAATTCTCGAAATGATTAACTTAAAAGGTACAGGAGTAGCAATTGTTACGCCTTTCACAAAAGAAAAAAAAATAGATTTTAAAGCACTTGAAAAATTAATTTTACATCTGATAAACGGAAAAGTAGAATATTTGGTAGTGCTTGGTACTACTGGAGAATCGGCTACTTTATCAACAGCAGAAAAACAAGAAGTGGTTAATTTTGTTGTGGAATTTACCAACAAGCGTTTGCCAATTGTGCTCGGAATGGGCGGAAACAATACAATGGAGATTGTGGAGCAAATAAAAAAGCAAAATTTTAAAGGTATTGAAGCGATACTTTCTGTTGCGCCCTATTACAACAAACCCAATCAAACAGGCTTCTTTCAACATTATAAAGCCATTGCGGCAGCTTCGCCTGTTCCTGTTATTTTGTATAATGTTCCAGGACGAACGGCTTCCAACATTACTGCCGAAACTACTTTGAAATTAGCCAATGAAATTAAAAATATTATTGCGATAAAAGAGGCTTCTGGAAATTTAGAACAGTGCATGAAAATCATTCAACACAAACCGAAAAACTTTTTGGTCATTTCTGGTGATGATATGCTCACATTACCTATTATTGCTTGCGGAGGAGATGGCGTGATTTCGGTTGTGGCAAATGCTTTCCCGAAAGATTTTGCTGAAATGACGCGTCAAGCACTTGCCGGAAACATGGAAAAGGCGCGGAAATTACATTACAAATTAACGGGAATTATAACACTTTTATTTACAGATGGAAATCCGGCAGGAATAAAAGCTGCGTTGGAACTACTTGGAATTGGCAAGCAGAATCTGCGTTTGCCGCTTGTAAATGTAAACAAACAAGTGGAAAAAGAATTGACCGATTTGATAAAAAAATACAATTGATTGAATAAAATGAAAAGAAAAATTTTATTGTTCGCTTCTGTTTTCGGACTTACTGCAATTATTTTTGGCGCAATGGCAGCACACTTTTTAGAAAGCAAATTGGTAGGCGGACAAATTACTCCGAGAGATATTCACGCATTTGAAACGGCTTCAAAATATCAATTATTTCACAGTATCGCATTGCTATTGATTGTTTTATTGATGGATAAATTAGATGTGAAATTAATGCGTTTAACAAGTGTTTTTTTTATTGTTGGCGTGATAATTTTTTCGGGTTCTATCTATTTACTTTCCACACAAAATCTTATCGGAATAGGCAATTTGAATTGGCTTGGACCAATAACGCCTTTGGGCGGATTATCTTTCATTGCAGGTTGGACAACACTTTTCATCGCTGCATTTAAAGCAAAAAACCTTTCTTAAAAAAATAATTTTTCAAACACTTATTTATGAGCTATAAAAAATATCAAGAATTGATGGCAAAAATTGCCGATGTAAATTATGCCGCTTCTGTTTTAAATTGGGATCAAGAAACATATATGCCGGAAAAAGGTGCTGATAAACGCGCGCAACAATTGTCCACGTTGGCTGGAATTTCGCACGAATTATCAACAGCAACGGAGTTAGGCGATTTGTTGGAAAAGCTTTCGAAAGATTCGTCATTGGATGCGAAGCAGAAAAAAAATATTTCTGAATCGCTGAAAGATTATACCGACAGAAAAAAATATTCTACTGCTTTTGTGCAAGAAATGAGCAAAACAATTTCTGAATGTTTTCAATCGTGGCAGAAGGCAAAGAAGGAAAATAAATTTTCGCTTTATGCGCCACATTTAGAAAAATTAGTGAAGCTGAAACGTCAGGAATGTGAATTGCTCGGTTATGAAGATCATCCGTATAACGCCATGTTGAACCAATACGAGCCAAAAGCAAAGACCGCAGATTTAGATATTTTATTTAAAAATGTGCGTCAGCAATTGGTTGATTTTGTAAAAAAAATATCTGAAAAGAAACAGCTTGATGAAAGTTTTATGTTCACGCATTTTCCGAAAGACAAACAATGGGATTTCGGAATTGATTTGTTGAAACAGATGAATTATAATTTCGATTCGGGCAGACAAGATATTTCTTCGCATCCATTTACCACTTCTTTTAATGTGAATGATGTGCGCGTTACCACTCGCATCAACGAAAATAATTTTAACGAAATGATTTGGAGTTGCATTCACGAAGGTGGACACGGATTGTACGAACAAGGCTTAAATGCAGACGATTACGGACTTCCAACGGGCGAAGCAATTTCGCTCGGCATCCACGAATCACAATCGCGTTTGTGGGAAAATAATGTGGGAAGAAGCCGCGCTTATTGGAAAGCAAACTATAAAAAAGCACAAAATTATTTTCCTGAGAATTTAAAAAATGTAAGTGCCGAAGATTTTTACAAAGCGGCTAATATTGTGAAACCTTCCTTAATTCGTACTTCTGCGGATGAATTGACGTATCATTTCCATGTGATGATTCGTTTTGAAATCGAAAAATTATTGATTGAAGGAAGCATTGAAGTAAAAGATTTACCAACTTATTGGAACAATAAATACAAAGAATATTTAGGTATTGATGTGCCGAATGATTCGGAAGGCGTGTTGCAAGATATTCATTGGTCGCACGGAAGTTTCGGCTATTTCCCAACTTATTCGTTGGGAAGTTTTTATGCCGCTCAATTTTTCGCGCAAGCAAAAAAAGAAAATTCTAATTTGGAAAAACAAATTGAAAATGGCGAAATGCTTCCTTTGCTAAATTGGTTGCGTGAAAAAATTCATCGCTTCGGAAAATTTTATTCTGCCGAAGAAATGTGCATTCACGTAACAGGCGAAAAATTAAATTTCAATTATTTTATGGACTACGCGAAAGCTAAGTACAGCGATCTTTATCAGTTATAACAGAAAAAAAACGCTTTCAAAAAAATAATTTTTTAAACACTTTTTTATGGATTTAGAATTTAATAAAAACGAAGACAAAATGAAACTGCTGATTTCGCAGATGGAGAAAAAATTGGAAAAAATTTATCTCGGAGGTGGAAAAGCGAAAATTGATAAACAACACGAGCAAGGAAAACTTTCTGCGCGTGAACGCGTAGATTACTTGATTGACAAAGGAAGTCGTTTCATTGAAGTAGGTGCATTTGCGGGCGAAGATATGTACAAGGAACACGGTGGTTGTCCTGCAGGTGGCGTAATTACAGGAATTGGTTACGTGAATAAAAAGCAATGTATGATTGTTGCGAATGATGCAACTGTAAAGGCGGGCGCATGGTTTCCGATTACCGGAAAGAAAAATTTGCGCGCGCAAGAAATTGCGATGGAAAATCGTTTGCCGATTATTTATTTGGTGGACAGCGCAGGTGTTTATTTGCCAATGCAAGACGAGATTTTTCCGGATAAAGAACATTTCTGACGCATTTTTCGCAACAATGCGATTATGTCTTCGATGGGGATTTTACAAATTTCTGCTATTATGGGAAGCTGTGTTGCTGGCGGTGCTTACCTTCCGATTATGAGCGATGAAGCCTTGATTGTAGATAAAACCGGAACTATATTTTTAGCTGGATCATATTTAGTGAAAGCTGCCATCGGTGAAAATATTGATAATGAAACTTTGGGCGGAGCTACTACTCATTGTGAAATATCAGGTGTTACCGATTATAAATGCAAAGACGACAAAGATTGTTTAGATAAAATAAAAAATATTTTTGACAAAGTTGGTGATACCGAAAAAGCTGGTTTTAACAGAGCAGAAATAAAAAAACCGAAAAAAGCCGAGAAAGAAATTTTAGGAATTATTCCTGAAGCCCGCGACAAACAATATGATATGCACGAAGTTATCGAGCGTTTGGTGGATAATTCAGAATTTGAAGAATACAAAGAAGGTTACGGACAAAGTATTTTGTGCGGATTGGCGCGAATTGAAGGTTGGTCGGTTGGAATCATTGCCAATCAACGCAAAGTAGTGAAATCGAAAAAAGGCGAAATGCAATTTGGTGGCGTTATTTATTCTGATTCTGCGGATAAAGCGGCGCGTTTTATTATGAATTGCAATCAGAAAAAAATTCCGCTTTTATTTTTGCAAGATGTTACCGGATTTATGGTTGGTTCTCGTTCCGAACAAGGCGGAATTATTAAAGATGGAGCCAAATTGGTAAATGCAATGAGTAATTCTGTTGTTCCAAAATTTACAGTGATTATCGGAAATTCGTACGGTGCCGGAAATTATGCAATGTGCGGAAAGGCTTATGATCCGCGTTTGATAGTGGGTTGGCCCACTGCGCAAATAGCTGTAATGGGCGGAGCTCAAGCTGCAAAAGTGTTGGTGCAAATTGAAGTGGCATCATTGAAAGGAAAAGGAGAAATCATTGATCCTGAAAAAGAAAAAGAATTATACAATAAAATTAAAGAGCGTTACGATACCCAAACAACGCCTTATTACGCGGCTTCTCGACTTTGGTTAGACGCCATCATCCACCCATTGGATACACGCAAATGGATTTCGATGGGAATTGAAATGGCGAATAATGCGCCTATTACAAAACCTTATAATGTGGGTGTTATTCAGACGTAGTTTTTTGAAAAAAGTAATTAGATGATAATGTGATGAGGAAAAGAGAATAGATTATTTATTTGTATTTAAGTTTCATTATCAAAATTGTAGATGCAAATATCAACGTAATTGCATTTGCAATAATCACGGGTAAATCTGAAATCATAATTCCATAAACAAGCCACAAGAAAACTCCAATTGTTAAAGTTAAATACATCGCAAGAGATAAATCTTTCGTGTGTTTAGTTTTTATTACTTGAATGGCTTGTGGTAAGAATGAAATAGTTGTACAAGTAGCAGCAGCTAAACCGATTATTGTAAATGTGTGCATAATTTATTGAGTTATAATTTGCGCGTCAGACTATTACCAAACCTGCTGTTAGTCCTGATTTTTTCTTTTATTAATGATTTTTAAAATTAGTTTTTCTCTATAAAGTTGTGTCAATAAAAATAAAATGGAAATTGTCAGCCAAGCCCAATATTTATACTCAAAAGCTGCATTGATAAAAGGTGTCACAATTATAGCCCATTTAATGATTAGTTTTTCCTTTGTCCAACGTTGATTGAATGAAAATAAAATAATGTCAAGAATGACAATTGTTAGAAAAGAATCCAAAGTACATCGAGTCCGTAAACCAATATTAAAAGTGATATCCCTAACAAACTTCCAAACAGAGTTGATGACCATGAAAAATAGCTGTGTTCAAATATTTGCGAAATAATTATTGACAAGTAGAAACCGAAGTAAATTGCTAATAAATGTAAATAATTACTTAAAAGGATTTTTAAGATGCCTTGAACTTTAAGCTTATTTAATTTTAATACCATTAATTTTAATGTCAACTATGATGTACTTGATTTTTTTAATATTCATTTTCGTTTTTATAGTTGTGCTAATGCTATAATTCCCAAATAAATTTTACATTTCAAAAATAACGTATATTTTTGGTTTCAAGTTAGAAAGCTCAAAAAAATGGCATCGGATTTCGAATAAAATTTTAACAAAATGAAATGAGGAATCCAAGCCTTGAATTTTTCTTTACTTCTTTCTATTGTTTGTAAGACAAAAGGAAAAAGAAAAAAGAAGTAAAATTAATTGGAGAAAATTTAGGTGGCTTTTATATTGAAAAAACAAACCTTGATGTTTTTATTTGGATTAAAATTGCAAGAAGGATTTTTAGCTGTAATTTTTTTTCTAATCTATTTCACCAACATTTTTTTATATTTGCCACTTATCAAAAAGAACGTTCAAAAAAATAATTTTTCAAATCAAAAAATATGGCATATAACTTACTAAAAGGCAAACGCGGAATTATTTCCGGAGCATTGGATACCAACTCCATTGCATGGAAAGTGGCAGAGAAAGCCCATGCCGAAGGAGCTATTTTTACACTCACCAACGCTCCAATTGCAATGCGAATGGGCGAAATAAATAAATTGGCTGAAAGCACTAAATCGCAAATTATCGCTGCTGACGCTACTTCTGTGGAAGATTTGACGAATCTATTTACGAAATCGCAAGAAGTGTTAGGCGGAAAAATTGATTTTGTGTTGCATTCCATCGGAATGTCGCCGAACATCCGCAAAGGACTTCCGTACACCGATTTGAATTACGATTTTTTTCATAAAAGTGTAGATGTATCTGCTATTTCGCTTCATAAAATGTTAAGTGTGGCGAAAAAATTAGATGCAATTAATGATTGGGGAAGTGTGGTAGCCCTTAGCTACATTGCAGCACAGCGTACGTATCCTTTTTACAACGATATGGCAGAAGCAAAAGCGATGCTCGAATCCATTGCGCGCAGTTTCGGTTATCATTACGGAAAAGAGAAAAAAGTGCGTATCAATACGGTTTCTCAATCGCCTACAAAAACAACTGCTGGCAGCGGTATTAAAGGGTTTGAAGATTTTTACAATTTTGCAGATTCAGTTTCTCCGCTCGGAAACGCAAGTGCAGAAGCCTGTGCAGATTATTGCATTACCTTATTTTCTGATTTGACGAAAATGGTTACGATGCAAAATCTTTTTCACGATGGTGGCTATTCCAATACCGGAATCAGTGCAGAGGCAATGGAGAAATTTGCAAAATAATACTTTTCGGAATATGCTTTTTTAAGGCTTTGAAAAATTAATTTTTCAAAGCCTTAATTTTTTGTTCCAAGAAATCAAGGGTCATTTCTTGTTGATAAAAATCGTACACGTCTTTTTTATTGTTCACAAACAAAGTAGCTGGAATATCGGCGTAATGCCACTTCGGACTAACCAAAGGCACAAAATAATCCATGTCTAATTCGTTCAACAACATCACTTCCGATTTTATTTTTTTTCGTTTTACGTAAGGAATAACAAGACTGTCTAACTCTTTCGGGAAATTAATACTTACCAATAACACTTTCACCTTTTCGTTTTTAAATTCTTCATTTACTTTTTCGAAATTAGGCATTTCGCGTACACAAGGCACGCACCAAGTTGCCCAAAAATTAACCACATAAGTAGTGTCGTTATTGCTTTTGATGCGTTTTAACAAATCGGTTACTTTAATGAGAGGAATAGTTTGTGCGAGCACATTCATCGAAAAAAAGCCGACAAGGAAAGTCAGAAAAATTATTTTTTTGATAGGTGTTTTAAAAGACATTTTCATCGTTTTGAGATGTGTTTAGCAAGTATTATACCGAATTACTATTCATCAAGGCTTTGTGCGGTCGGCGTCTTCGAGCTGTTCTTTTTGTGAAGTTTTCGGATAAGATGCTAATGTTTCCATCTGTTTCCAGCATTGCCAAATTTACCTCTTTGATGTTTTTCACGCCGTGTTCGCGTATGGCTTCTTCTAATTCGTCCATCGAAATATGTTCTTTTTTTAGATGATCCTCTAAAATATGTCCACTGTAAACTAGTAATACCGGCGAGCCTTGTAGGAGTTCTGCAATTTTTTTATTTCGATATGAAAAATAACGTAACACCGCATTGATTCCGAAAAGGGTAGCTGCTGCAATTAATCCGCCTTGCAAACTGCTGTCGTCGCCAACCATGGCGTTTTGTACGGAATTGCTTATCAATAAAATAAAAACTAAATCAATAACCGAAAGTTGAGAGATTTCTTTTTTACCGAAAAGCCGAATGAATAGGATGATCGAAAGATAAACGATGGAAGAACGCAGAACAATAATTAAAATAGCGTGCATAAATAATTCAGATAAGTAACTATATATTTTATATTTTAGCCTCCAAATTTAATAAAAATGACAGGTTGTGTGAAAGAATATGAAATTATTCTTCCGCCTATAAGTACAGCAGGAGTTTATTTTTTTACTACCGATAGCGAAATCAATTACGAAGTCCGCTTTGGCAGAAGACAAGACAATATTTTACACGCCACCATTGTTTTTGGCGTTACGAATGAAGAATACGACGGCGAAGAATACTCCCTGACTAATAAAGGCGAATTGTACCGAGTAATGAATACCATTGTGAAAGTGGTGTTATTGTTTATGCAAGAACATCCTAAAATGATGACGTACGAATTTACCGGATTAGAAAAGGAAGGCGAAAGTACTACTAAATTAAGCGCCAGAAATAATTTATACAAACGCTATTTACCCAAAATATTTAATAATTCTTGGACTTTTCAAATCAATGGAAATACTATTTTGGTAAATAAAACAAGATAGGATACCGCATTAAATAAAAAACCTTGATAACTTGTTAATTAAATTTTGGGTTAACTCCGCTCCTATTTTTACCTTTGAAAAATAAATTTTCAAACACTAAAAGATGAAGTTTTTTATAGACACTGCCAACCTCGCGCAAATAAAAGAAGCTCAAGACATGGGCGTTTTAGATGGAGTTACCACTAATCCATCCTTGATGGCGAAAGAAGGTATCAAAGACGAAAAAAACATTTTAAAACACTATGTGGACATCTGTAAAATTGTTACGGGTGATGTAAGTGCCGAAGTAATTTCTACCGATTTTAAAGGAATGGTGAGAGAAGGCGAAGCATTGGCGAAGCTCCACAAACAAATTGTCGTTAAAATTCCGATGATTAAAGAAGGCGTAAAAGCCATTCGTTATTTCAGCGACAAAGGCATTCGTACCAATTGCACTTTGGTTTTTTCGGCAGGACAAGCTTTGTTAGCCGCAAAAGCTGGCGCAACCTACGTTTCTCCCTTTATCGGAAGGTTAGACGATGTTTCCACAGATGGCTTACAACTCATTGATGACATCCGTTTGATTTATGATAATTATGGGTACAACACCCAAATATTAGCAGCTTCTGTGCGCCATCCGATGCACATTATCAACTGTGCAAAAATTGGTGCCGATGTTGTTACATGTCCGCTTAGCGCGATTGTTGCTTTGCTCAAACATCCTTTAACCGACAGCGGTTTAGCGCAGTTTTTAGCCGACGCTAAAAAATAAGCAAAAAGTCATTTCTACTACAAATAAGGCAATACACTCCTAAATAGTTAAATTTTTGAGTGTGTTGCTTCATTAATTTAGCTTGTCCTAAGGCAAATTACGCTGGATGTATGACAAATCCAACTGATTGTATGACAAAACCAGGTGGTTGTGAGGCAAACCCAGCTGATTGTATGACAAAACCAACTGGTTGTGAGGCAAATCCATCTGATTGTATGACAAATCCATCTGGTTGTATGATAAACCCACCTATTTGTGAGGCAAACCCAACTGGTTGTGAGGCAAACCCAGCTGGTTGTGAGTCAAATTTAGTTCGTCGTATGACACGTTTACCTAAGCCATAGGCACGTTTAATTTAAAATGTAGAATAAATTGAAGATTTGAAAATGTGCGGATGTATAGATTAGAAAATACATTAAAGCGCATTGAAAAGGAAAGAAAAGCATACAATGTTAAAAAGCATGTGCGGCAGGAATTATGCTTTCTTGAATTTTTTGTTTGCTGGCACTCAAACAAACAC